>NZ_JWIZ01000036.1 GCF_001038205.1 Muribacter muris
ACTCAATGCGACCAGCAAAACCAACGAAACGTTGTGCTCAGATCGCATTCGGCTGTGTGAATGGAAAGAGAAAAACGGGGTGTAGCGATGATCACACTGGTAGAAGAACTGCAATTACAGTTGCAACAAGCCCGTTTTCAAATTGAACAGGCAGAAAAATCCCTCATTCGCTCGGAAACCGCGTGGGCAAGGGAACATATTGAAACCGCCAAACGTATTTTGGCGAAAGTCGGAGGGAAAGTGAGATGAAAGTCTCAGATGATGAGATTTTAGATTTAATTTGGGACGAAACTTTGTCAAAAATAGCAAGAAGCACATTTATTCGCTATATCGGCAATTATCTAGGGACTTATGATCTTGTCACTATTCGTGAAAATAGTGAAGAACGTATTAGCTACTTTGCGGCATTAACTCTCTCTGACATAAAAGATGGCTCTATGCTTAGTGAAAGCCAATTAAGAGTGAGAGTTAAACAGCTTATTCAAAATGGGGAGCTGGTTAGAGTTTGTCAACACGGCTTTATGTTTCATCACGAAGCATTAAAGGAGGTTGTTGTTAAAGCAGTTAAGTATTGGCAAATTGTAGGCTTACCTTACGGTTATGAGAGCGATAGCGTAGTAAAATGTTGTAAATGTGTACCTGCAGAGAATTTTAACCTGTTTCAGTTAAGTCAAAATTGTTACCAAATTTTAAGAGCGGAACATCCTAAGTATAAGGAGGAACTATGTAATCAATAACCCAAACAAGCCGCCCCACCAATGAATTTAAGTTTAACCAATGTTGTTATGTAAATTGATTGCGAAATGCACGGGGCGGTCTTCAGTGGTGATTGAAAAATGATGGGATTTTTCAATCAGTTCTGTAAAAAGGAGCAACAAATGAAAGTGAAATGTGCGGCCTGCGGGGCGGTCAATTCTTTAGATAGTTTAGTCGCAAATGAAGCCGCCAGCCGAGCCATTCACTCGGCATTGATGGTAAGCGGCGAGCTCGGCACGGTGTTAATCGGGTATTTAGGCTTATTTCGTCCGGCAAAATCCGCTTTAACGTTTGACCGTGTCGCAACATTACTGAATGAACTCTTGCCGATGATACAGGCAGCGGAAATTCAACGGGATAGGCAAACGTTTCCCGCACCAGTAGAAGCGTGGATTTACGGCATCAATACGATGTTAGCCAATCGGACGACATTAAAACTACCGCTGAAATCACACGGGTATTTGTTCGAGATTATCAGTAAATGGAAGCCGATCGGGGCGTTGCAATATTCCACCCCAAACCGACCGCTTATCCAATCTAAAACGACCGGTGCAGTGAAGGAGGCACTTGCATGGAGCAACAATGGCTAAAGCAGACCCTAGGGCAAGG
>NZ_JWIZ01000037.1 GCF_001038205.1 Muribacter muris
TATGAGATTTTTTGCAAAAATTTGTTACAATCTGCCCGCTTGTTAAATTGAAATGAACAATGAAAAACTACCGCTTTTACTTTTATATTCTACTTTTGTTTTGTAGCCTGTTTGCACACGCTGACACAAAAACGCCGTTGCAGTTTTTGCAAGCAATGGTTTCGGCGCATCAAACCCGCAATTATGAACAACTTTATCTGATGCAGAAGGGGGAAAATGTTACCTCGCTGCGTTATCGGCACGCTTATACGGACGGGCGGGAATATGCGCAATTATTGCATTTGGACGAGTTACGGGAAGAGCTGATTTTGCGGGACGGCAAAGTCAGCTATTTCGGTGATTTTCAACCCTTTAGCCTACGCAGCCCGCATATTCTCGATAATTTGCCAATGGTGATGTACAGTCGTTTTGCCGAGCTGAAAGGCTACCATTTTATTGATGCGGGACGCAGCCGTATTGCCGATCGCCCTGCCAGAATGATCCGCATTGTGCCGAGAGACGATTTTCGTTACCAATATATGCTTTGGATTGATACGGAAACACATCTGTTACTTCGCAGTGATCTGTTAGATCGGGATAATACGGTGCTGGAGCAATTTCGAGTGCTGCAAAGTACCTTGGACGATGAGCTATTGGGGATCGTCGAGCCGATAGAGGCTTTGAGATTGCCGACCTTTATTGAAACCAAACGTCATCAAACGCAACGGCTAAAATGGCAGCCGCAATGGGTACCTGAAGGGTTTAAACGGGTGACTCAAACTAAGCAGCGTTTGCCGGAAATGCAGATGGCAGATGAGGTGGAAAGTCAGTTATATAGTGATGGGCTGTTTTCATTTACGGTTTATGTGATGAAAAATCAAGGTGTTGCTTTTGACGAGCAGTTTTGGCGCGAGGGTAAAACCAGCATTTATAGCCAGAGCTTAGGCGGATATGACGTGGCGATTATCGGCGAAATTCCGTTGGTGGCGGCACGACATATCGCTCAAGATTTACGCGCTCGTTTGGAGACAAAAACAAAATGATGATCGAGCAAGCGGTCGTTATCGGCTATCAAAATGGCATAGCACAGGTGCAATGCTATGCTAAAGCGGGCTGTGGCGGCTGTTCGGCACAAGGTGCTTGCGGCACAAAATCTCTGTCCGCCCTTGCCGGTGAAAAACGTGCAGCGCAGTTTTCGTTAGCAGTTAATCAGCCTTTGCAGATCGGCGATACCATCGAAATCGGTTTAGCGGAGCATCACCTGCTGCAAGGCGTCATCTGGCTATATGCCGTCCCTTTGGCAGTAATGCTATGCTCTACGTTACTGCTGTCGCAATGGGTAGCGAATGAAATCATATTGGCATTAGGGATTTTAATCTGCACCTTATCAGCCTTTTTAGGCATAAAACAGCGATTAGCCCGACAACAAACGGCGCAATTAATGCCGATATTTTTAAGAAAGATTTAGCGGAGAAGCGGAATGGAAAAAATTTGGTTTGAGAATTACCCGACAAACGCCGAGCGGGTATTAGATGTCGAGCAATATGAATCTTTGGTTGATATGTTTGAACAAGCGGTTCGCCGCCACCCCGATATTCCCGCATATATCAATATGGGGAAAGTGCTGACTTACCGTAAGTTAGAAGAACGTAGCCGAGCCTTTGCCGCTTATTTGCAAAATGAATTACGGCTGGAAAAGGGTGAGCGGATTGCGTTAATGATGCCGAATTTATTGCAGTACCCGATTGCGTTATTCGGTGCATTGCGTGCCGGTTTGGTGGTGGTGAATGTCAATCCCCTTTATACGCCAAGGGAGCTTGAGCATCAACTCAATGATAGCGGGGCAAAGGCGATAGTCGTTGTATCTAATTTTGCCGCCACCCTTGAGAAAGTGGTGTTTGACACCTCAATTAAGCACGTCATTCTAACCCGTATGGGCGATCAGCTCTCTTTTGGTAAACGGACGCTGGTTAATTTTGTGGTGAAATATGTGAAAAAATTAGTGCCGAAGTATAAATTGCCCCACGCCGTCAGTTTCCGTGAGGCATTAAGCATCGGCAAACAACGCCAGTATGTTAAGCCGACCATCGAGCGAGATGATTTGGCATTCTTGCAATATACCGGCGGCACGACGGGTGTGGCGAAAGGGGCGATGCTCAGTCATCGCAATGTCGTGGCGAATGTGGTTCAAGCCAAATGGGTGGCATATCCCCTCACTAAACAGACGCAAGAACGGATTGCGGTGATTGCGCTTCCGCTCTACCATATTTTTGCTTTGAGTGTGAATTGCCTACTGTTTCTTGAGCTGGGCGTTACCGGGCTGCTGATTACTAACCCGCGGGATATTCCGGGCTTTGTCAAAGAGCTGAAAAAATATCGGGTAATGGCGATAACGGGTGTGAATACCCTGTTTAACGCACTGTTGAATAATGAGCAGTTTAAAGAGGTGGATTTTTCCCGCCTAAAATTATCGGTCGGCGGTGGTGCAGCGGTGCAACGGGCAGTTGCAGAACGTTGGCACCAAACGACCGCTTGTCATATTATCGAAGGCTACGGAATGACGGAATGTTCGCCACTGATTGCCGCCACCCGTAATGACTCAACGGAATATTCAGGCTCAATCGGCGTACCAGTGCCGAACACGGATATTCGGATCGTTGATGATGAGGGGCGTGATGTTGCACTGGGTGAGCGGGGAGAACTGTGGGTGAAGGGGCCGCAAGTGATGCAAGGCTATTGGCAGCGACCTGATGAAACGGCACAAGTGTTGCAAGACGGTTGGATGGCAACGGGCGATATTGTTGAAATGGGGCAGGATCTCAATTTACGCATTGTCGATCGCAAAAAAGATATGATTATTGTCTCCGGTTTTAATGTATATCCGAATGAAATTGAAGATGTGGTGGCGTTGCACCCGAAAGTAAACGAAGTTGTTGCGGTAGGGATTCCGAGCGAAACAAGCGGGGAAAGCATCAAGGTTTATGTTACCAAAAAAGATGAGAGCCTAACCCGTGAGGAATTGCGTTTACATTGCCGCCAGCATTTGACCGGTTATAAAATTCCCCGTGATATTGAATTTAGAGATGAATTGCCGAAAAGTAACGTAGGCAAAATTCTTCGCCGTGTATTGCGTGATGAAGAAATTGCCCGTTTAAAAGGGCATCAAGGGTAAATTGATTTTAATAAGAGAATAATAAGGAATCTGAAATGACTCAATTAAGCGTTGTAATTTTAGCAGCAGGTAAAGGAACGCGTATGTATTCGGACTTGCCGAAAGTGTTGCATAAAATTGCCGGTAAACCGATGGTGAAACACGTGATTGATACGGCAAAGCAATTAACGGCGAAACATATTCACCTGATTTACGGGCACGGCGGCGATTTGCTTAAACAGCACTTAAACGATGAGCCGGTGAATTGGGTGTTACAAGCAGAACAGCTTGGCACGGGGCACGCAATGCAGCAAGCCGCACCGTTTTTTAGTGATGATGAAAATATTTTAATGTTGTATGGCGATGCCCCGTTGATCAGCAAAGAAACGTTGGAAAAACTGATTGCCGCAAAGCCGGAAAACGGCATCGGCTTGCTCACGGTTGTGCTGGATAACCCGACCGGTTACGGACGTATTTTGCGTGAAAATGGCGCGGTTGTCGGCATTGTTGAGCAAAAAGACGCTTCACCGGAGCAGTTGGCTATTCAAGAAATTAACACGGGCGTAATGGTAGCAAGTGGGGCGAGCTTTAAAAAATGGTTGGTGCAATTAGACAATAACAACGCCCAAGGTGAGTATTATATTACCGATGTGATTGCAATGGCGAACCGGGACGGTTTCCGTGTCGAAGCCATTCAAGCTGCGGATCTAATGGAAGTGGAAGGGGCGAATAATCGCTTACAACTGGCAGCGTTAGAGCGTTATTATCAACGTACTCAAGCTAAAAAATTACTGCTGGCGGGGGTGAGCATTGCCGATCCTGAACGTTTCGAACTGCGGGGAACACTTACCCACGGTAAAGATGTTGAAATTGATGTGAATGTGATTATCGAAGGTGAAGTGAAGTTGGGCAATCGGGTTAAGATTGGCGCAGGGATTGTGCTGAAAAATTGTGAAATTGCCGATGAGGTTGAGATCAAGCCGTATTCCGTGATCGAAAATGCGATCGTAGGGACACAGGCGCAAATCGGGCCTTTCTCCCGCTTGCGTCCGGGGACGCAGTTGGCGGCACAAACGCATATCGGTAATTTTGTCGAAATTAAAAATGCACAGATTGCGCAGGGGTCAAAGGTCAATCATTTAGCCTATATCGGTGATGCTGTGGTGGGCAGCCAGTGTAATATCGGGGCTGGCGTGATTACCTGCAATTATGACGGAGCGAACAAGTTCAAAACGATCATCGGGGATAATGTGTTTGTCGGATCAGATAGCCAGTTGGTTGCGCCGGTAACCATTGAAAGCGGTTCAACCATTGGGGCGGGATCAACGATTACAAAAGATGTTAAAGCCGATGAATTGGTGATTAGCCGTGTGCCGCAACGCCATATTCAAGGCTGGCAGCGTCCGACAAAGCAGGCAAAATAATCCTTAAACAAAAAGAGGCATCTAATGATGCCTCTTTTTATGAGAACGGCTTGGACAAGCGGTGAGTTACTGCGAAAAGTTTGCAAAACCGATTAAGATTTCTTTTCCAACTGATTTAAGGCAGTTAAGCCTTTATCACAACTTTTTTCCTGCATTGGCGTATCCAATTTTAAGATTTGTTGCTTAGTGGCAGTGAGCTTACTTTTCATTTGTTTGATTTGAGTATGCGTACCCGGCTGCTTTTCGGCATCTGCAATCAATTTATCCGCTTTTTGAAACATTTGTTGGCACTGTTTTGGTAATTTACCGGAAGATTGTGTTTTGGCAATCGCTAAAGAAGAAGTTTTGATTTCGGCAAAGGCTACTGAATGAAAGGTCAAAAAAGCGACTAAAGCCGTTAGCAATAAACTGAGTTTTTTCATTGTTATTTGGTTAAATAGAAAAAATTTTCAGGATACTACCATAATTAAAATCAAGAAGCCACGCAAATTTTCTATTTTATTGCGTTGTATTGGCGGAAATATATCGGCAAATTGAAAAAGAATAATAGCTGATTTGTTTCATTTTTGTTAATAAAATAGCGAAATAACTTATTAAATTGCTCAGGATTTTTTCTTGGTATTTTGATTAAAATCAAGAATATAGTAAAACCTATTGGTTTGATTTGAATCTTTATTCTGAAAATGTGATCAATGTAATAATTTTGCTATTTTTAATTTGTAAATTTACGAGTAGAATAGTCAATTGAAACTTGAACATAAAATACTGCAATGAGGTTTTTGCGGTTGCTCAAAGTTTATTGGGGTGGTTACTTGCTTTTAAGTGATCGGTTTTCAGATTTGTATATATACAAAAGAGGTTTGAGATGTTAGACGTTGTTGAACTCTCACGTTTGCAGTTCGCATTAACTGCACTCTATCACTTCTTATTTGTACCGCTTACATTGGGTCTTTCTTTTGTCCTTGTGGTAATGGAAACCCTTTATGTAACAACAGGTAAAGAAGTCTATAAAGATATGACAAAATTCTGGGGTAAGTTATTCGGTATCAACTTTGCCCTTGGGGTTACGACAGGGATTACAATGGAATTCCAATTCGGAACAAACTGGTCATATTATTCTCACTATGTAGGTGATATTTTCGGTGCACCGTTAGCTATTGAAGGCTTAATGGCGTTCTTCTTAGAATCTACATTTATCGGTCTTTTCTTCTTTGGTTGGGATCGCCTATCCAAAGGGAAACACCTTTTGGCGACCTATGCGGTGGCTTTCGGTTCTAACTTCTCAGCATTGTGGATTTTGGTGGCAAACGGTTGGATGCAAAATCCGGTCGGTTCGGAATTTAATTTTGAAACAATGCGTATGGAGATGGTCAGCTTCTCCGAGTTAGTTTTAAATCCGGTTACGCAGTCTAAATTTATGCATACCGTATCGGCAGGTTACACTTGCGGGGCAATTTTTGTATTAGGTATCAGTGCTTACTATATCTTGAAAGGTCGTGATTTAGGCTTTGCCCGCCGTTCTTTCTCTGTTGGCGCGAGCTTTGGTTTAATGGCAATTATTTCCGTGTTGCTGATGGGGGATGAATCCGGTTATGAAATCGGAAAAGCACAGCCGGTTAAGCTAGCGGCGATGGAAGGGGAATTTGAAACTCACCCTGCACCGGCGGCGTGGAATGCGTTTGTTATTCCGAATACGGCAGAAATGAAAAATGAAGTGGCAATCGCTGTGCCTTATGCGGCAGGGATTATCGCAACCCGCTCTTTTGATAAGGAAATTAAAGGTCTGAAAGATTTGCGTGCCGAGAACGAACAGCGTGTGCGTAACGGTATGGTTGCTTATGCTTTACTCGAAAAATTACGTTCAGGTAACTATACAGCCGAAGAAAAAGAAGCCTTTAAACTGGTGCAGCCTGATCTTGGTTTCGGTTTATTACTTAAACCTTATACCGATAAAGTGATTGACGCAACAGAAGAACAAATTAAACAAGCTGCGGCGGATACGATCCCGAATGTAGGGCCGACTTTCTGGTCATTCCGTATTATGATGGCTGCGGGAGGCTTGATGCTTCTGTTAATTATTGCTGCATTTGTGCAAAATATGCGTGGCACAGTGGGAACAAAACCGCTCTTGCTTAAAGCATTACTTTGGGGTATTCCGTTGCCGTGGATTGCGATTGAAAGCGGTTGGTTCTTAGCCGAGTATGGTCGTCAGCCTTGGGCGATTTACAATGTATTGCCGACAGGAGTAGCTAACTCGTCATTGACCGTAGCAGATCTGTGGATCTCAATCGGCTTGCTCTGCGGTTTATATACTTTATTCTTAGTGGTAGAAATGTATTTAATGTTCAAATACGGTCGTTTAGGTCCAAGCGCATTAAAAACAGGTCGCTACCATTTCGAGCAATCTGCGAAATAAGTAGGAGTTAAAAATGTTAGATTATGAAGTTCTACGCTTTATTTGGTGGATTTTAATCGGCGTGTTATTGATTGGCTTTGCGATTACAGACGGTTTTGATATGGGCGTATTAAACCTACTGCCTGTAGTGGGTAAAAGCAATGTTGAACGCCGTGTAATGATCAATGCGATTGCGCCTCACTGGGACGGTAACCAAGTATGGTTATTAACCGCAGGCGGTGCGATATTTGCGGCGTGGCCGACCGTGTATGCCACATCATTCTCCGGCTTCTATCTTGCAATGGTATTGGTATTAGCGGCGTTATTCTTCCGTCCGGTTGGTTTTGAATACCGTGCTAAAATTGATGACCAAAAATGGCGTAATGCTTGGGATTGGGGCTTGTTTGTCGGCGGATTTGTGCCATCGTTAATCTTCGGTGTGGCGTTCGGTAATTTATTGCAGGGCGTACCGTTCCACTTTAACGAACTCAACCAAGTAACCTATGAAGGCTCAACCATTTGGAAATTATTAGGTTTATTAAACCCGTTTGCTATCTTATGCGGTGTGGTGAGCTTAATGATGTTGACCACTCAAGGCGCAACTTGGTTACAAATGAAAACGACCGGCGAGCTTCGTGCTCGTGTGAGAGGTGTTGCTCAAGTTACGGCATTAGCGACCTTAGTGGCGTTCTTAGTTGCAGGTGCTTGGTTATATTTCAAAGACGGTTTCGTGCTTACCAGTCAGTTGGATCACAATGCACAGTCCACCTTAGTCAATAAAACCGTTGAGTTACAGAAAGGGGCTTGGTTCAATAACTTCTTAGCTGCACCGGTATTATTTATCATTCCGGGTATTGCGGTTCTTGGTGCGCTAGTAACGGTTGCCGCCTCAAAAGCGGATCGTTCAGGCTTTGCATTCTTCGGTTCATCGTTAATGCAGGCTGGGGTGATTTTAACTGCCGGCGTGTCAATGTTCCCGTTCGTAATGCCTTCTATTCATTCACCGAATATGAGCTTAACAATGTGGGATGCAACCGCAAGCCATAACACATTAACCGTAATGTTAATTGTTGCCTGTATCTTTGTACCGCTTGTATTAGCTTATACGACTTGGAGTTACTTCAAAATGTATGGTCGCCTTGACGCCAAATACATTGAAGATAACACTGCAAGCCTATATTAAGGAGAGCCATTATGTTTTACGTTACTTGGGTATTGGGTATCCTGCTTGCCATTTTATTTGCGACCGTTGTAACCGTCAGCATTGAAAAAACAGGCAAATTTGACGAGTAAGTATGCTTAACTCACTCTATCAATTCACAAGAAAGGGCTGGCTAAAAGCCCTTTCTTTTATCCTCGCCGGTGCGATGTTTATTGCGATTTTGGGCAATTCCTCCGCCTTTGCTCAATTATTTGGCGGGCATATTCCCTATTTGGTAATCCTGGTATTTTACGGAATGGCGATTTTATGGATTCACGGCATTGGCTTTGAGATTAGATCTGCGGTTTGGAAGCTGATTTTTCTGCCGATACTGGGCTATGCTATTGTTGTACCAGCCTTAATTTACCTATTCATTCCGCATTAGTCGGGGATATGAAATAAACAAGCGGTCGGATTTGTGAATTTTTTGACGAAACAGACCGCTTGCTTGCTCAATTACCCCAAAATCCTATCTGGCAAATTTTGTACAATTCCGTTTATAAAAAACTTGCACAACATTTTCACTCTCTTTAGAATAGCGATAATTTTCGCCTAGTTTTTAGGCTTTTTTCATTTTGGAAAAGCGATTGGCTATGCAACATTTTTTCCCTATACGTGTCTATTATGAAGATACGGACGCAGGCGGTGTCGTATATCACGCCCGCTACTTGCACTTTTTTGAACGCGCAAGAACAGAGTGGCTACGAGATCTTGGCTTTTCTCAGCAGCATCTTTTAGCGCAATCTATTGCCTTTGTGGTTAAAACGATGAAGATTGATTACAAAACGCCCGCACGGCTTGATGATCAGCTCACTGTTGAAACCCAAGTGCAGGCAATTAAAGGGGCAAGGATTATTTTTCAACAGCGATTGCTGAAAGCAGACTGTTGCCTTTGTGAAGCAGAGGTTGTAGTGGCGAGTGTTAATTTGGTTAAAATGAAGCCGATCAGCATACCGGAACATATTAAACAGGCTCTGACACAGGCAAATTAATTTTTATTGGAGTTTATCAATGGCAACTGAATTTAATTTAGTTTCATTATTTTGGGAAGCAAGTATTGTGGTTAAGATCGTGATTGTGATCTTAATTGCTTTTTCCGTACTCTCTTGGGCGGTGATTATTCAACGCACTAATGTGCTGAATAAAGCCAAGAAAGCCTCTCTTGCGTTTGAAGACCGTTTTTGGTCGGGGGAAGATTTACACCGTTTGCACGATGGTTTGGAAAACCGCCGGGATGCATTAAGCGGTGCGGAACAAATTTTTTATGTTGGTTTCAAAGAATTTAACCGCTTACAGCAAGTCAATCCCGATCCTCCGGAGGCAACGATCAAAGGCACAAGCCGCGCAATGAACCTCGCGTTGAATCGAGAGGTCGAAGGCTTGGAAAACTACATTCCGTTTTTGGCAACGGTCGGCTCAATCAGCCCTTATATCGGTTTATTCGGCACAGTTTGGGGGATTATGCACTCCTTTATGGGATTAAGTGCGGTAAAACAGGCAACACTCCAATCCGTTGCCCCTGGTATTGCGGAAGCCTTAATCGCCACGGCGATTGGTTTATTTGCCGCTATTCCGGCGGTAATGGCATATAACCGCTTAAATTTACGTTTGGCGAAACTCGAACAGAGCTATGTGAATTTTATTGATGAATTTACCAGCATTTTGCATCGCCAAGCATTTGCTAAAAAATAGTTGCAAAGGTTTAGTGAGATCTTACCGCTTGTAAGACTCCAGTGAGAAAAAGATAAGAGGACATTATGTCTTACCGCCGTAAACGTAACGACATTAAATCTGAAATTAATATTGTGCCGTTTCTTGACGTGCTATTAGTGCTATTGCTGATTTTTATGGCAACCGCCCCGATTATCAGCCAAAGTGTTAAAGTTAACTTGCCTGAGGAACGCCACAGCCAATCGGTTTCTAACGAAGATAAAACCCCTGTCATTTTAGAAATTGCTGGAGCTGATCAGTATAGACTGAAAATTGAAGGGAATTATATGCAGGCTGATCAGCAGGAAATGTTATCGGAACAAGATGTTATAGACTATGCTGCCGAGGCTTTCCAAAAAAATGGCAAAACCTTATTTTTGGTTGCCGGTGATAAAGACGTGGCATATCAAGAGATTATGAAAGGTATTTCATTACTGAAAGATGTCGGAATTGAGTCGATCGGCTTAGTGACGGAAGGAAAATAATCGTCAAGGATAATGTGTGAAAGCTCAAAATGATAGATTAGAGATTGCCGTTATTTCTTCTATTCTGTTGCATTTATTGCTGATTGGCCTGTTTTTGTTAGGTTCATTTTTCACAAAAACAGCAATGCAAAGTGCTGGCGGTAGCGGCGGTGAAACGGAAAGTTTTGAAGCCGTGATGGTCGATACCGGTCAAGTTGCAGCGGAATATGGCAAGGTTAAAGCCGAAACCGAGAAAAAATCACCGGAAAAACCGCAAAAGCAGCCGCAAGATGAACCTGAGGTCGATCTTGCACGGCAAAATGAAGCATTGGCGCAAAAAGCAATTCAACTTGCCCAACAACAGAAATTGGAGCAAGAACAGCAGTTAAAAGAGGCGCAACGTCAGCAAGAATTGGCGCGTCAGGCGCAAATAAAACAAGTGGAATTGCAGAAAAAGCAGGAAGAAGCAGCTCAAAAAAAATTGGCAGAAGCAGCTCGTCTGAAAGCCGAAGCGGAGGCAAAACGTTTAGACGCCTTGGCGAAACAGGCTGAAGAAAAACGCAAGGCAGACGAGGCTGAAAAACAGCGCAAACTAGACGAACAGAAAAAGCTAAAAGCGGAACAAGAGGCAAGAGCAAAACAGGAAAAAGCTGAGAAAGAGGCGAAAGAAAAAGCTGAAAGAGAGGCAAAAGCGAAAGCAGAAAAAGAGGCGAAGCTAAAAGCCGAACAAGCAGCAAAAGAAAAAGCGGAAAAAGAAGCGAAAGAAAAAGCTGAGCGAGAAGCCAAAGCGAAAGCAGAAAAAGACGCTAAGCTGAAAGCCGAAAAGGAAGCGAAGCTCAAAGCGGAGAAAGAGGCTAAGGAAAAAGCAGATAAAGAGGCTAAAGCGAGAGAAGCAGCAAGAGCATTGGATTTATTGGAAGGCGGCGGTAGCCAAGGCAGCAACCGTAATTCCGGTGCGCAAGGCTCTGGTGGTACAACGGGAGCGGGTAAAGGCGCGAATGTTGATGGTTCGGCATACGGTCAACGCATTAAGAAATTGATACAATCGAAATATCGAACAGATCCGAGTTTTGCAGGAATGCGGTGTGAAGTAAAAATTTTCTTAGAGCGGGACGGAACTATCCGTAACTATCAAGTTATTAAAGGTGATAAAGTAGTTTGTGATGCGGCAGTGAGTGCAGTGGTTGCGACTCGAAAAGTACCTGCTGCGCCATCTGACGCAGTTTATGGGCAATATAAATCGCCAACATTGGAATTTAGCTTAAAAGTTAAATAATCCCAAATATGAGGTTTAATATGAAATTAATTTCTCGTTTTACGAGTATGCTTGGTGTGATTGGATTATTTATGTCAGGATTAGTGAATGCGGATTCTGATGTGCGTATTTCAATTGATGAAGGGGTCAGTATAGCGCAACCGATCGCTATTGTGCCATTTAAAGCTAACGGAGGTGTGCCTGCTGATGTTGCTCAAATTATCTCAGATGATTTGCGTAATAGCGGCAAATTCTCACCGATTCCGCGCAGTAATTTGCCGGCACAACCGGGTTCGGCTGCGGAAATTATACCTGATCAATGGAGTGCCTTAGGGGCGGATAATGTCGTTGTCGGGCAAGTATCCTCTACTGGCGGTGGTTATAATGTTGCTTATCAGTTGATTGATGTGTTGGGGACTTCAGGGGCTGCCGGTAACGTGATTGCACAGGGGGCATTTAATGTGCCTGCCGCTCAAATCCGCCAAGGCGCGCATACGGTGAGCGATCAGGTTTTTGAAAAATTAACCCAAATCCGAGGCGCTTTCAGAACAAAAATTGCTTATGTGGTGCAGCGTGGGGTGTCTTCTTACGAATTGCGAGTGTCCGATTATGACGGTTTTAATGCGTTTACCGTTGTGAAAAGCAAAGAGCCGTTAATGTCGCCGGAATGGTCGCCGGACGGTTCAAAATTAGCTTATGTTACCTTTGAAAATAAAAAATCACAGGTGGTTGTACACGATCTACGTTCAGGTGTTCGTAAAGTAGTCGGTTCGTTGAAAGGGCATAACGGTGCGCCTGCATTCTCGCCGGACGGTTCTCGCATTGCTTTTGCCTCAAACCAAGACGGCTTATTGAATATCTATATCACTGGCGTGGGGGGCGGTACGCCAAGACAGCTGACCAGTGGGGCAGGAAATAATACCGAACCGAGTTGGTCGCCGGATGGCGGTTCTATCCTGTTTACGTCTGATCGCAGCGGATCACCGCAGGTTTACCGAATGAGTGCGGCAGGCGGCGGTGCGAGTTTAATCGGCGGGAGCGGGAGCGGTAAGATTTCCGCAGACGGTAAGAATTTAATCATGGTCTCAGGGGATAAAATTGTAAAACGTGATCTGGCTTCCGGTAGCACTGAAGTGATCAGTTCGACATTTTTAGATGAAAGCCCAAGTATTTCACCGAATGGGACAATGGTTATTTATAGCTCTACCAAAGGGGTGAGCAAAGTGCTACAATTGGTGTCCGCAGATGGCCGTTTTAAAGCTAATTTGCCGGGAGCAGGCGGACAATATAAATTCCCTGCTTGGTCACCTTATTTGACTAAACAATAATTCTTCTTGGAGAAACACAATGAAAAAACTAGCTAAAGTTTTAATGATTGCGGCACCAGCTTTCGTTTTAGCAGCTTGCAGCAGCTCAAACGACAACGCAAGTGCAAATGCTAATACAGCAGGCGCGGCGGATAACGGTCAAACATTTGGCGGCTTATCTGTGCAAGATTTACAAACTCGTTACAACACTGTGTATTTCGGTTTTGACCGTTATACTGTTGATGGCGAATACCAACAACTTTTAGATGCTCACGCAGCATACCTCACAGCTTCACAAGGTAAAGTAACCGTTGCCGGTCATGCAGACGAACGTGGTACACCTGAGTACAACATCGCTTTAGGTCAACGTCGTGCAGACGCAGTGAAAAACTACTTAGCGGCTAAAGGTGCGAACAATGTTGCTACCGTATCTTACGGTGAAGAAAAACCGGCAGTATTAGGTCATACTGAAGCGGATTACCAAAAAAACCGCCGTGCAGTATTAGAGTACTAATTTAGTCTTGTTTATCAGCATAAAGCCTCGAGATCTCTCGGGGCTTTCTTTTTAACTTTACATATAAAATCGTAATTTCTTAATTATTTTTTCGCTATTCTTCGTTAAAATAGTGTCTGTTTTATAGGGAGCTGAAAGGAGCAATAATGCAGTTTATCGGTAAAATTATTGGGTTTTTTATAGGTTATAAATTTTTTGGTGGATTTTTTGGCGGACTGTTAGGCGCATTTATTGGGCATTGGGGCGATAAAAAACTCTATGAACTGGGCAGTGTGTCTTCATCGATATTTGGCAAAAATTTAACCCGTCAATCTCTGTTTATGCAAACGACTTTTGCAGTGATGGGGCATTTGGCTAAATCAAAAGGGCGAGTAACGGAAGAAGATATTCAACTTGCCCGTCAGCTAATGGTTCGTTTAAACCTTGATGAAGCCAATAAAACCCTGGCACAAAAAGCGTTTACATTAGGAAAAGATGCCGATTTTCCGCTCCGCCAAGTAATCCAAGAATTTCGGGAAGCCTGCGGTCAGCGCCGTGATTTATTACGTTTTTTCGTGGAGGTGCAAATACAAGCAGCATTGCAAGATGGCAATTTAGATCCGGCAGAACAGCGGATTTTATTTACCCTTGCGGAAACGCTTGACATATCCCGTATTCAGTTTGAACAGATGATCGCAATGATTGCGGCGGCGCAACGTTTTCGTTCTGGACATTATCAGCAACAAGGCTCGTATCGACAGCAAGAACAGCATCACTACCAACAGCGTAGCGGCCCGACTTTAGAAGATGCGTTCAATGTATTAGGCGTTGGCTCAGACGCTGATCAAAATACGGTGAAACGTGCCTATCGCAAATTGATGAATGAACATCACCCGGATAAATTAGTGGCGAAAGGCTT
Source organism: Muribacter muris (assembly GCF_001038205.1). Lineage (GTDB taxonomy): Bacteria > Pseudomonadota > Gammaproteobacteria > Enterobacterales > Pasteurellaceae > Muribacter > Muribacter muris. The sequence goes on from NZ_JWIZ01000037.1 coordinate 14,299, forward strand.
ACCGCCGGAAATGATGGAAGTGGCAAAAGAGAAAGCGCAGCAAATTCAAGCCGCTTACGATTTAATTTGTAAAGCAAAAGGGTGGAAATAATGGAGCGACGTTCTCATATCATTCCACTTTTTTTACTGATCGTGATTAGCTTGATTGCGGTGTGGTCGGGGCTAAACCCAACGGATCGGACAGTGTGGTATGCGGAAGTGATCCCGATTTTCGCCGTGTTGGCGCTGCTTGTCTTCACCTATACACGATTTCAATTTAGCGGCTTGGCATATTTTTTAATGTCATTGTGGATGATAATGCACTTTATCGGCGCAAAATATACCTTTGCAAATGTCCCTTTTGAATGGATAAACGGCTACGTTACTCCCTTTTTAGGTGAAGATCGCAACCATTTCGATCGTATTGCTCATTTTATTATCGGCTTTTACAGTTTCCCAATGGCAGAGTGGTTGCTGCGTAAGCGTAAATGCGGCTTAGATGTAGCGTTTTTCTTCTCGCTCTTTTTTATTATGTCGGTAGCGGCGGCGTATGAAATCATTGAATGGCAATATGCCGTGATTGAAGGCGGCAATGCAGGGATTGAGTTTTTAGGTTCGCAAGGCGATATTTGGGATGCACAAAAAGATATGCTGGCGGATACCCTTGGGGCGATTATAGCATTATTTATCTATCTGATTGCCCGTCCGGATTTACGTTTGCGGGATTACTATTAACAAGCGGTCGGTTAGAGAGAAAATGTTGCAAACTCGTGTTATTCTTGCGCCGATGCAAGGGGTGCTTGATCCCTTTGTCCGTCAATTATTAACCGCCGTGAATGAGTATGATCTCTGCATCTCGGAATTTGTGAGGGTGGTCGATCAAAAATTGCCGAAGAAAACCTTTTACCGCCTTTGCCCTGAATTACATCATCAAGGCTTTACCCCGTCCGGCACGCCTGTGCGGGTACAGCTTTTAGGGCAACACCCGCAGTGGCTGGCTGAAAATGCGGCATTAGCGATTGAACTTGGCTCGCACGGGGTCGATTTGAACTGCGGCTGCCCGTCTAAAACGGTAAACGGTAGCCACGGCGGTGCAGCGTTGCTCAAGCAACCGGAGCTGATCTATCAAGCGACCCAAGCTATCCGCCAAGCCGTGCCGAGAACGCAAGCGGTTTCGGTTAAAGTCCGCTTAGGTTGGGATTCTGCCGAACACTGTTTTGAAATTGCCGATGCCGTGCAACAAGGCGGCGCAACCGAGATAACGGTACACGGTCGCACAAAGTCGGACGGCTACCGAGCTGAACGCATCAACTGGCAGGCAATCAGCGATATTGCCAAGTGGCTGACTATTCCGGTGATTGCCAACGGTGAAATTTGGGATTTTGCCTCGGCAGAAAAATGCCGGAAACTGACCGCTTGTCAGGCGTTGATGGTTGGTAGAGGGGCATTGACCGTGCCAAACCTTAGCCGAGTGATCAAATATAATGCCGAAAAAATGGCGTGGCACGGTGTGTTGCAACTTCTGACTTTGTATGTACAAATGGAAAACCAGCACGATACGGGCTTTTATCACGTTGCTCGCATTAAGCAATGGCTACGGTTTTTGGATAAAACTTACCCGCAAGCGATTGAATTATTTGATATATTGAAAACGGAGCACGGCTACGAGGGGCTAAAAACACATATTATGCAAGCGGTAGGAGCAGAGAATGGATAAACGCATCTTTGAAGAACAAGCGGCTGCACAAGCGTTTGATTTTCAGCCGAAACGGGAGTTTAGCGAAGCGGACATTTCGCCGGATATTGAGCTTTCCGCCGATGATACAGCCGCATTTCAAGAGGAAAATATCAAACCGACCCGCTTCTGGATTCGCCTATTATTAGGTATGTTGGTGTTATTGGGCGTGGCGCTGATTGCCCAATCGGTACAATGGTTGTTGGAAACTTGGCAGCAGCGTCAGTGGATCGCTTTTTTGTTTGCTTGTGTATTTTGTGTGGTAAGCCTTGCGGGCATTGGTGCGATCGTGAATGAGTGGCGAAAATTGGTGCGGTTGAGAAAACATTATTATGATCAACAAGCCAGCCGACAATTTTTAGTCGACAAGCCGACGGCAAGCGGTGAGACGGCAGCCCAATTTTGCAATCAAATTGCGACAAAACTGACGCACAATCCGACTATTCAACATTCGATTTCCCGTTGGCAAACAGAGCTGGACGAGGCGTATAACGCTCAAGAGGTACTGTTTCTATTTAATCAAAATGTGCTGAATCCGATTGATGAGCAGGTGAAAAAATGGATCAGCAAAAATGCGGCGGAAAACGCATTATTAGTGGCGGTCAGCCCGTTAGCCGTGGTTGATGTGTTGATGGTGGCGTGGCGTAATATTGCACTTATCAACCGAATTAGTCGGGCTTACGGTATGGAGCTTGGCTACCTTAGCCGATTAAAATTGTTTAAAATGGTGCTGAAAAATATGGTGTTTGCCGGTGTCAGTGAAATGGCAACGGATCTAGGAATGACCTTTTTTTCACAAAATTTAACTGCACAAATTTCAATGCGGGCGGCGCAGGGGGTAGCAGTCGGGCTACTGACGGCTCGCTTAGGCATTAAAGCGATGGCATTTTGTCGCCCGATTTCGTTTCGGGATAATGAACAACCGTCGCTTTCGGCGGTCAGAAAAGAGCTGCTAGGGGTGGTAAAAACCACATTGTTTAGCAAAACAGCGGAAAATGTTCAGTACGAACAGCGTTAATCTCAATTAAAAGAGGAGTTAAAATGAAAAAGTGGATCGTGATTATTCTGATTGCGGTGGTGGCGGTTTTCGGCGGTATCACGCTTAAAAACAGCTATAATGACTTGGTGAAAGCGGAAGAAGACATCAATTCCGTTTGGGCGAATGTGGAGTCGGCTTATCAACGCCGGGCAGATTTAATCCCGAATTTAGTCAATGCGGTGAAAGGGCAGGCGAATTTTGAAAAAGAGACGCTGACGAATGTGGTTGAAGCACGAGCCAAAGCCACTCAAACCAAAATTGATCCGAGCAATGCCACTGAAGAGCAGATGGCACAGTTCCAACAAGCACAACAGGGCTTAAATTCTGCCCTTTCCCGTTTATTAGTGAGCGTGGAAAAATATCCGGAGCTAAAAGCACACGAAGGCTTTTTAAACCTTCAAGCTCAGTTGGAAGGTACGGAAAACCGCATCAATGTAGAACGCAATAGTTTTAACGGTGCGGTGAAAGAGTACAACAAACAGGTTCGTCAATTCCCGACCAAACTGGCGGCAATGATCTTCGGTTTTAAAGCCAAGCCGCAATTTAAAGCGGAAGTCGGATCGGAAAAAGCACCGGTTGTTAATTTTAACTAATCAACAAGCGGTCTGTTTAGCCCCGTTATTTGCAAAAAGAGGGCGCAAACAGACCGCTTGCAACGATAGGTACTCGCAATGGGATTATTCTCATTATTTCAACGCAAATTGCCCCTTGATACTGCTCAAATTGAGGCAGCGATTGCCGATTTGGAGCGGCATACGTCTGCCGAGCTGAGAGTGGTGGTGGAACGCAAAGCCAAGGGACAACCGCCGGCTCGTTGCTGCCCGACCCATAAATCCGCCGAGTTTATGCAACAGGTGGATAGTCAGCCTTGCGGGGTCGAACCTTGTACACCTGCCGAGCAGCGTGCCGAAAGATTATTTGATGAATTAAAAATGGCGGAAACGGCAGCCCGTAACGGCGTGTTGATTTATCTCTGCTTCAAACCGCACTATATTGCGGTAATCGGTGATCAAGGCATTCACGAGAAAGTCGGTCAAGAATTTTGGCAATCGGTCTATCAGATAATGCGGGAACATTGTCGGCAGGGCAATTTTACGCAGGGAATTTGTGCGGCGATAGCCGAAATTAAAATGCAGTTGGCAGCCCATTTTCCAATTCAGCCGAATGATGTTAATGAATTACCGAATGAGGTGATTGTGAAATGACCAAATACGTCCTCAAACCGTTTTTGTGGCTGGCAGTTTTATTGGTGAGCTTAAGTGTAATGGCAAATTATCCGCCATCGCCCAAGCCGTTTCGCTATGTGTCCGATTATACCCAAACCCTCTCACCACAGGATTTGACAACTCTCGAAAATGCGTTAGCCGACTATGGACGCAAGACCAGCTCGCAAATTGCGGTGGTGATTGTGCCGTCCACGCAGGGAGAGGAGATCGCCCATTATAGCCATACGCTTTTTAATTTATGGGGAATTGGGCGAGCCAAGCAAAATAACGGCGTATTATTGCTGGTGGCGAAAGATGATCGGAAATTGTTTATTGCCACAGGTCGAGGGTTAGAAGGCGCATTGCCCGATGCTATTGCCTCGTCCATTATCCGTAATGAGATTACCCCGTACTTTAAGCAGCATTTATATGCACAGGGGATCGCCAAAGGGCTATCTGCGATTATTGCCGCCACACAAGGCGAGTATGCGCCTGCGGTTGAAGCTGAACAAAGCGCTGAATTTGACGGTATTGAAATCTTTATTATTGCTGCCGTGATTATCTTTTTCCTGTTCAATGTGTTTGGACGGGGCAGTGGAATTTACATCAGCCCAAGCCAAGCGGATCGTATTATCCGCACTACCGACTCCATACGCCGAAACGGTGGCTTTGGGCGGGGCGGATTTGGCAACGGCGGAGGCTATGGCGGTGGCAGTAGCGGCGGTTTCGGTGGCGGTAATACCGGCGGAGGGGGCGCTGGCGGTAGCTGGTAACCTAGGGTCTTTTAAATAAAAAAACCTAAGCACTCGCTTAGGTTTTTTGTTCGTTATTTCGTGCCGAAAATTTTATCACCGGCATCGCCTAAGCCGGGAATGATATAGCCGTTTTCGTTTAAGTGGCTATCAATGGAAGCGGTGTAAAGCTCAATATCCGGATGGGCTTTCTCAAGGGCTTTAATGCCTTCTGGTGCGGCGACTAACACCAGCACTTTGATTTGCTTACAACCGGCTTTTTTCAATAAATCGATCGTTGCAATCATTGAACCGCCTGTTGCTAGCATTGGATCAGTGATAATTGCCAATCGTTCTTGCACATCGTTCGCCAGTTTGGCAAAGTAGGGTACGGGTTCAAGGGTCTCTTCGTTGCGGTAAATACCGACAACGCTGATTCTGGCACTAGGGATATGTTCGAGTACGCCGTCCATCATACCTAAGCCGGCACGCAAAATCGGTACAACCGTTACTTTTTTTCCTTTAATCCGCTCAACTTCGACTGCACCGTTCCAACCTTCAATCGTTACTTTTTCCATTTCTAAATCTGCGGTGGCTTCGTAGGTGAGTAAGCTACCGACCTCGTTGGCAAGATCACGGAAATCTTTGGTGCTAATATCACCGGCACGCATTAAACCGATTTTATGCTTAATTAGCGGGTGCTTTACTTCAACAATTTTCATCGGGGTCTCCTCAATATCAATAAAAGTGAGTTATTTTAACAGAAATCAGGCTATCAAGTTTAATTCAGATCAGCTAATAATGCCCAAAATGCTTGAATGATTGGCTCTTGCAACCTACGTTGTTGAACGCAGATACCTAATTCAAAGGCGTGAGCAGATAATGGCAGATTGAGATAGCTAATTTGGTTTTTCACAGGGCTGTGTTGTACCACTACATCGGGCAGCAATGCCACGCCACAGCCTAGAGCGACCATCGGTACGATCGCCTCGTGTCCTTCCACCATTGCATAAATTTTGGGATGTTTGATTTTTTGCAATTTAAACCAGTGATCGATCCGCTTGCGGGCAGGGCCGTCCACAGGCAAAATAAAGGGAACATTCTGCCAATCAATCGGTTGCTGCTGCAATAGCTGGCTTGCCGGACAGGCAATGCGAGGGGCTATCATTGACAGCGTAATATCGTCAATATAATGGAACGCGATATTAGGCGGCAGGTTTTCCGGTTTACCGGTGAGGGAGAGATCGGCGGTGAGAGATTGCACATTGTGTAGCGCTTTAGCGGGATCGCCCGTGCTTAACTGAATGTCAATCTTAGGGTAACGCTGGCGAAATTTGGATAAAATGTGCGGTAAGTGGCTATATGAGGCGGTAACGGAGCAGAATAATTTGAGCTCGCCCTCTAAGTCAGCCTGTTGTGCAGACAGTTTACGCTGAATTTGTTGCCAGCTTGCCCAAGTTTGCTGGGCGAAAGGCAAGAATTGCTGCCCTGCCTCAGTGAGTATCACTTGGCGATTATCCCGCAGAAAAAGTGGCTGCCCGATTTCCTGCTCCATTCGTTGAATATGGCGGGAAAGTGCCGACGCACTTAAATGATTTTTTTCCGCCGTACGAATAAAACTTTGAGTTTGGCTAATATCTAAAAAGAGCTTTAGGCTTTGGAGTTCCATTAAATATGTGAAAATTAGCGTTTAACAATTGTTTTAAAAAAGAGATCGATTTTCCGGCTAATTACTTCGGTAGAAAAATCCTGACTTCTCAGTAATCCTTGTTGAGAATAATGATGCCAAAGCGTTTTATTTTCCAATAGTTCTATCACGACATCACAAAATAAAGATTTATTATGCATAGGAATGAGCTTTCCATATTCACTATTACTGCCTAAAATCTCTTTAGGACCTGTTGGGCAGTCCATTGCAACAACAGGGATACCGAGAGCCATACTTTCAATGAGTACCATACCTAGCCCCTCACTCTCTGATGTAAAGACAAATACATCTGCATTTTTCAAATAAGGATAAGGGTTGTCCATTTCTCCTAATAAGTAACAATCATTACTAAGATGATAATGTTGAATCGTACTTTCTAATTTATTTTTATAGTAGCCATCTCCGATAATACATAGTTTATGCTGAATGCCTTTTTCTTCTTTTAATTTTGCATAAATTTCAATTAACTCTGAAAGCCCTTTTCCTTCAACTAAACGAGATATGATAATTAAGTATTTATCATTATATTTACACTCGGTTTTTATTTGAGATTTTTGTGCTATCGTTTTTATATTTATGGGATTACTAATTGTAATGACTTTATTTTTTGGAAGATTAAAATATTTAATTAAATTGTTATTCATTTCTTCGCAGATAGCAATAATTTTATGATACTTAGGGAGTGATTTTTGGTATTTTTTTAGACTCTTTTTATCTGTTGGGATTTGTGAGTGATTCCAGCGGATAATGGGAGTATTTATATTTTTAAAAGTGTTATTTGAGAGTAATTTGAGTAATGAACCGCTAAAATCAATAATCAGATCATAATTATTATGGTTAAGGATATTTAAACAGAAATTTTTGTATTTTCTATCAAGAATTATTCGATTATATTCATATCTTAATTTAGATTTAAGGGAGTTTTTCTTATTTTCTCTAATATCTAAAAAGTATTTAGAGTCGGTATCAGATAAACAAAAGTATGTTTTTATACCTGATGGTAATTCATTTTGGAAATGCTTTGGGAAAGCATCAACATTATAGGTTATAGCAAGCTCAATATCATAGCCTAATTGCCTAAAAATAGAGAGATAGGATAACAAGACTTTCTCTATCCCTCCAATAACAAGCCATTGATTAAAAATAATTAACTTCATAAATATCAAGAATGTTTAGCTAAATAGATCTGTTTGGATAATTTATCTTTTATATTGTAAAATTCTCTTTTTAATTTAATCATAAATGTTCTCTCTTTTCTGCCTTTATCAACTGGTATATTACTTTCAAGTTCAAAATTAGGTTGAATACAAAATGGTTTAACGCCTAAATAGCTAAGTTTATTCTCCCAATACCTTTCCATTGTAATATCAACCTCATAAATCCATTCTGAAGTATAATTTAGTAATCTTTGAGCTGCTTTGGGTGTAATATAATAAGCCGTTGTATTGCCCCACCCTTCATAGAATTGGTGAACGGAACAGTTTTCATTTATTTTGAGTATTTCTTTATGCTTTTGCAATTGTCTGGCTGGTGCGGGGCAGCTTAGCCAGAGAAATTCAAATTCGGTTTGAGATGAAATAAAGTTATACACTTCACGAAAGTTTGGTTTAATAATTGCATCATCTTCCAGTATAATAATAGGCTGGTTAAGCTCAATGCATTTTTCCCACAGTAGATAATGGCTTGCAAAGCAACCGAGTTGGGAAAGGTTCATATAATTACCTTTACGCTGAAAGCGTTTTTGAGCATTATATTTTTTGAATAAGTAAAAGCTAGGATCTTCTTTTCCGTTTATCGCAGGGAAAAATTGATAGTTAATGTTTATATGGTCTTTTTCAAGCTGAGAAAATTGCTGCTCAATAAAAGATTTACGTTCGATAGATTTTAATAAATTGATAACAAATATAGGCGTATTATGTGAAGTCATATAAATGCTCAGATAAATAAAACCCTGCAAACTGCAGGGTTTAAGTCATTATTTAATTTATTATTTTGTGCTTGGAATGCTGAAACGTTTGTTGAAACGCTCAACACGACCGCCGGTATCAACAACACGTTGTTTACCTGTATAGAATGGGTGGCAGTTACCGCACACATCAAGGTTTAAATCTTTACCGACTGTTGAACGGGTTTTAATCACATTACCGCAAGAACAGGTTGCTGTAATTTCTTTATATTCTGGGTGAATACCTTGTTTCATTATAGAAAACCTCATTTAGAAGCCATATCGCCATCAGAGCATCTATTTTGTCTGACACCATATGTATTGATAAAATGCTAGGTGATCCTAGCGCCATAAAGGTTGCATATTCTAGGTTAAATTCAGGGGAAATTCAAGATCTTTAACCGTCAATTTCTTCGCCGGTTTCGTCCCATTTGAAGTTTAACGCGACAGAGTTAAGACAAAAACGCAATCCGGTTGGCGGAGGGCCGTCTTGGAAAACGTGTCCCATATGAGCATCGCAGTTGCTACAGCGGATTTCAACCCTGTGTCGCCCAAGGCTATAATCGTCTAAGTAACGGAGCGAACTTTCCGAAATGGTTTCGTAAAAACTTGGCCAGCCGCAACCGGCATCAAATTTGGTATCGGAGCGAAAGAGCGCATTATGGCATCTGACACAACGGTATGTACCGATGCGATCTTCATTGAGGAATTTGCCGCTAAAGGGTTTTTCCGTACCGCTATTGAGGCAGATGTCAATCTGTTCCTCGGTGAGTTCGTTTATATCCTTAATCATTTTAGTCCCGTTGGTTTGCAGAGTAATGATCGGGTATTCTATCCTTTTCTGACTGCTTCGGAGAAGGTTTTTTCAAAAATTTGACATAGATCACATAAAACTTATCTGCTATATTTGCCGGTGTTCTTTACAGTTGTCAGAAAAGGGAAAGATTATGCTATAATCGGGCTAGCTTTCCGATAAGATGGAAGGACGAATTTTGTTTAACTTTAAATATAGGTAGAAAATCTATGGCAATTAAAATTGGTATTAACGGCTTTGGTCGTATCGGTCGTATCGTATTCCGTGCAGCACAAAAACGTGATGATATCGAAGTTGTGGGTATCAACGACTTAATCGATGTTGACTATATGGCATATATGCTGAAATACGACTCAACTCACGGTCGTTTCGATGGTACTGTTGAAGTTAAAGACGGCAAATTAGTGGTAAACGGCAAAGAAATCCGTGTTACCTCTGAGCGTGATCCGGCAAACTTAAAATGGGACGAAATCGGTGTGGATATTGCTGTGGAAGCAACCGGTTTATTCCTTGATGATGCAACTGCTCGTAAACACATCACAGCAGGGGCGAAAAAAGTAGTATTAACCGGTCCGTCTAAAGACAACACCCCAATGTTTGTAAACGGTGTGAACTTTGACCAGTATGCAGGACAAGACATCGTGTCTAACGCATCTTGCACAACAAACTGTTTAGCGCCGTTAGCCAAAGTTATTCACGAAAAATTCGGTATTAAAGAAGGTTTAATGACCACAGTTCACGCGACAACTGCAACGCAAAAAACCGTTGACGGTCCTTCAGCGAAAGACTGGCGTGGCGGTCGTGGTGCATCACAAAACATCATTCCATCTTCAACCGGTGCAGCAAAAGCCGTTGGTAAAGTATTACCGGCATTAAACGGTAAATTAACCGGTATGGCGTTCCGTGTGCCGACAGCAAACGTATCTGTTGTTGATTTAACTGTTAACTTAGAAAAACCGGCAACTTACGCTGAAATCTGTGCGGAAATCAAACGTGCGTCTGAAAACGAAATGAAAGGCGTATTAGGTTATACTGAAGATGCGGTTGTTTCAACAGACTTTAACGGTGCAGTAGAAACTTCTGTATTTGATGCCGCTGCAGGTATCGCATTAACCGATACTTTCGTTAAATTAGTCTCTTGGTATGATAACGAAACCGGTTACTCAAACAAAGTATTAGACTTAGTCGCATTAGTTCACAACTACAAAGGCTAAGTGCGACAAGTGTCGTGCTTACTGGGGTTAAGTCCTTATATATCAAGGATTTAACTCAATTAAGAGAAAGCTATGTAATGTAGCTTTCTCTTGACTATTCAGATCTTCTCGGGAAGAGTTTGGGTAGCAGACTAGAAAAGGAGCGTCGCTCAAGATCTAGTTCTAAGTTGGTAAGAATATCTCCAACTTTATGCGGTAATAAGGTATGGTCTTCACTTTTATGTACTTAATATTTAGATAAATATTAAGAGGAGTAAGAAAGCAAGATCCGTTATCAAAAGATAGGACTACCGTTAGTCGCCTATTTATAGAGTGACTTGGGTCAAATCCAAAACGTCGTATCGTCCATAAAGAATGATTATTCAACCCTACTATAAATAAAGTCCGAAAGATACCGTAGCAATCTGAGACGGTTCGAGTATAAGAAAGTGGAATTTCTTCTATTTGGTTGCCACCTTTACACTTATCTTTATTTACTGTACTTCGGGATATTCTTTTATTAAGAAACACCCTCAGCAACTTGAAAGTAATAGTTGCCCGTGAATGGCTTGCGGAACAGCACGGCTACTTCTCGGTCTAAATTTACCCAAATCCCCTTTCATTGAAATAATCATTACTAACAAATGAGCTTTTGTTTGTTAAAGGTTAGTTATTTCCTATTAGAGGATTAAAAGTAAACAAAGTACCATTAAGCATTTGTTTAATGGATAAAGTAAGTTTTAAAGCAAACCAGCAAGGGCTTATTTATTGCTGTATTAGGTAACAACTTAGTTAAGTATGAGTAAGCTGTTATTACTATTGTTACAATTCGTTTCAACGTTGATATATGCAGTTGCGAAGAAATAAATGAGTGTAACCTGTTATATGACTAACAGTAACCTAGGGATAGTGCATAATTGGCAACGATTTTGTGCGGAGCTTCCTGACAATGTACCCCCGATAAGGTTATTAATACTGTGAAGTATTAATAAGAGACTCGAAACGACCATTGGGTTGAGGGACTAGGTTGGATAGAAAGATAAACGTAAGTGAATAGTCGTAATTCTCGTTATGTAGAACAAGCCTACGGTCGCTATCGGCTTGAACCAAAAGGTATGCAGTGGGTTATCTCATTTTAGCCTTGGGATACGTCATCATAAACACTGTCGGGAAAAAGACTATATCTTCCCTATCCATGTAGTAATAATGGAACTTGGTAAGCCTATATCTCCGCCTGAAAAATGGCAGGCAACGCGTAAGCAATGCTGTCGGTGGTGTAGGTAAAAGAAGTTAGAGAAAGCGAAGGTTGTACTGTAATGGTGCAAATAGGGTATGAAATATGACCTAACCCGAAAGGGTGCAGACTTCTAACCGGTCTTTCATCGCAAGATGTCTGACAAATTCCTTTAAAGTTTGACGGGATAAAAGCGAGCGTTGGCTTGCAGATTGAAAACCAATCAAATAAAACCAACGCACGCACTCTTTATCCTTAGTGATTCAAGAGTGTAAGTTTATTGGTAATCATAGCAGCTCTTGAAGTGTCCAAACAGAAAGAGGAACTATTAATTTACCAAGAAAACTTATCTCTCAACGGAGGTAAGTATGAAAGAGCAAACTCATCATACTAAGAAATTAGTAAGCAGTCTAGCTCCAGCGACCTCACATATATCGCAATGGCATTATATCAATTGGTATAAAGCAAACCGATATGTGAAAGGAATGCAGGTGCGGATTGCGAAGGCAACACAGGAAAGCAATTGGCGTAAGGTTAAAAACTTACAACGAATGCTTACCCACTCGTTTTATGCAAAAGCATTAGCAGTACGACGGGTGACGGAAAATACAGGCAAACGAACCGCTGGTATTGATAAACGGATTTGGGATACACCTGAATCCAAATGGATTGCTATACAAGATCTATCAAGTAAAGGGTATCAACCTAAACCATTAAGACGGGTTTTCATTCCAAAGTCAAATGGGAAGAAACGTCCATTAGGCATACCCACGATGAAAGATAGAGCAATGCAAATGTTGTATTTACTAGCATTGCAACCCATAGCAGAAACAACAGCAGACAATAATTCGTATGGATTTAGATTAAACCGTTCAACGGCAGATGCTATATCACATATACATAGTATATTTTCAACAAAAGGAAACCAATCTCGTCAAATGGCAGAATGGGTACTGGATGCAGATATACATGGTTGTTTTGATTTTATTAACCACGACTGGCTACTCAAGCATATTCCAATGAATAAGCGAATACTCAAGAAATGGTTAAAATCAGGTGTTGTTGAGTTCGGTCAACTAAAACCAACAACGGAGGGGACACCGCAAGGTGGTATTATCTCTCCAACGTTGGCAAATATGGCGTTAGATGGGTTAGAAAAAGAGCTAATCAAGCACTTTGGTGCAAAGAATAGTCTTAAAATAGCAAAACATCGGACCTACCTCGTTAGGTATGCAGATGACTTTATTATTTCAGGTATATCAAAAGAATTACTGGAAGAACAAGTTATCCCTATGGTGAAAAACTTTCTTGCAGAAAGAGGACTTTCCTTATCGGAAAGTAAAACCAAGGTAGTGCATATCGAACACGGATTTGACTTTTTAGGTTGGACTGTTAAACGTTTTGATAAAAAATTGATTATTAAACCAAGTAAGAAAAATGCAAAAGCATTTTATGACAAGGTAAAACAATCAATTTCAAAAATGAAAATGGCGAAACAAGATGACCTAATAAAAGTATTAAATCCAATGATAAGAGGTTGGACAAACTATCATAAACACGTTGTGGCTAAAGTGATATTTAACCGAATGGATAGTTTAATTTGGAAAGCCTTATGGCGTTGGTGCAGACGAAGACATCCAAACAAAGGAAAAATTTGGATTAAAGAGAAATACTTTTATTCAAATGTAACTCGGAATTGGATGTTCGGCACAGTCACCAACAGCAACAAAGGTGAACAAATCCCAATAGATTTACTCTATTGTGGGTATGTGAAAATTAAGCGACACAGAAAGATAAAATCACAATACAAACCATTTCTACCAGAATGGGAAATGTATGGAGAAAACCTTGCTCAAGCCAGAATGTATGATGAACAATCACACAGACAGCAATGGCAAGCTCTTTACAAAGATCAGAAAGGAAAATGTGCATTGTGTAATACGCCAATAACGAAAGAAAGCGGCTGGCACGATCATCATATAATTTACAAAATGTATGGTGGAACGGATTCACTAAATAACAGATGTTTAGTACATCCTGAGTGTCACCAACAAATTCATCGCCTGAATTTGAACGTTGTGAAATCGACTGCGTAGCAGTTAATAGAAAGGCTTGAGCTGTATGCAGAGAAATTTGCTTGTACAGTTCTTAGGGGGCTAAGTTGTAGTAATACAACTTGGCTACCCGATTCTAACCTAACGCAAAAAACGCACCTGAGGGTGCGTTTTTTTATGGGTAAGCGTTGGATTGGTCAAGTAGAACTTGCTGATACGAGCAAGTATTGAGCTTAGCTTAGGGACAGCTTGCTGACGCTCCGTCCTAATGTTTTAGGCAGATCACCTTTCCCTAGCTAACATTAAAATAGCCTTATTTGATAAAAAATCGCCGTATCCGACCGCGTGCTATCTAAGCTGAAGGCATATCGTCTGTTGCGTGCGGATTTTTGGTGATAAACATCGCATCGCCATAGCTAAAAAAGCGATAGTGATGATCGACCGCGTGCCGATAGGCTTGCATACAATGGCGATAGCCGGCGAACGCAGACACCAACATAATCAGCGTAGATTCGGGCAAATGGAAATTGGTAATCAGCGCATCAACCACCCGAAAGGTTTTGCCCGGATATAAGAAGATGCTCGTATCCGAGTAGAACGGTGCAATGAGCTTTCCTTGCTTTTCCGCCTGCTGTGCCGCACTCTCAATCGAGCGGACAGAGGTTGTCCCGACACAAATCACCCGTTTACCGGCGGCTTTGGTTGTCAAGATTTGATCGACCACCGCTTGCGATACTTCGGCATATTCTGCGTGCATTTTGTGATCTTCAATGGTTTCGACCCGAACCGGCTGGAACGTGCCTGCACCAACGTGTAGGGTAACAAAGGCGGTCTTAATGCCTTTTGCGTTTAGTTGTGCCAATAACTCGGTGTCGAAATGTAAGCCGGCGGTTGGAGCGGCAACAGCACCGGGAATTTGATTATAGACGGTTTGGTAGCGCTCTTGATCGGCTTCTTCATCGGGGCGGTCAATATAAGGCGGCAACGGCATATGACCGGCTTGCTGAAGTTGGTCGATCAACGGCATTTCGCCTTCAAATTTCAGCTCAAAGAGCGCATCGTGGCGGGCAAGCATCACTGCTTTTAAGCCGTTGCCTTCGCCCAATTTATCTTCGCCTAAGATGATTTCAGCATCAACTTTGGGTGATTTTGACGAACGGATATGCGCTAAACAACGGTTGTCGTCCAATATCCGTTCAACCAACACCTCAAGTTTACCGCCACTGGTTTTTCGCCCGTATAGGCGGGCGGGAATTACCCGTGTGTTATTAAAAATCAACAGATCGCCAGCGTTTAAATGTGAAAGCAGATCAGGGAATTGCTGATCGTGAAATTCCCCCGTTTCGCCATTGAGATAAAGTAATCGGCTGGCTGTACGTTCAGGGGTGGGATAACGGGCAATGCGCTCATCGGGTAAATCAAAATGAAAGTCTGCTACACGCACAAAAATTCCTTATTCTCTAAAAAGTTAGCAAATTTATCGGCAAATCCGACCGCTTGCAAGTGGAAAACATCAGGGACGTGGTCGGCTTCTGTCCCACAAATCCACATATTTGACGAAAGTAGAATGCGCAGAAAGCACCGCGAGTAAAAAGCCCTGTTTGCCGTCTAAAAAACCGGCTTTGAGCAGGTACATTTTGACAAAGCAACCAAGTGCGTGGCTCACCCCTTGCCAAAGTGTTGCCGTTTTTCCGGCATTGGCTCGTTGCTCTGCCCACGCTTTTGCATAGCCGGCGGATTTGACCAAATAGTGATGAATATTTTTATAGGTGAAATGGTGCAGATCGCCGTGTAAGGTTTTCACATTACTGTTGGACGGATAATGCACTTTTTCGTGCACCAATTCATCGCCATAACGGGCGTAATCGGTACGGTAAAGGCGCACTACATAGTCGGGATACCAACCAGAATGGCGGATTTGCCGCCCAAAGACTTCACTTAAACGGGCAAGACGATAAACCGTGTTCGGCTCGTCATTTTTAACCGCTCGTTGAATGGCGTGTGCCAGTTCGGGCGTAACCCGCTCATCAGCGTCCAGCCATAACACGTAGTCGGACGACACATATTGCTGCGCGAGTTGGCGTTGTTTGCCAAAGCCTTGCCAATCGGTATGGGTAAACCATTTTGCGCCGTAGCGTTCGGCAATTTTCTGCGTATCATCTTGGCTGCCGCTGTCTAAAATCACGATTTCGTCCACCCAATCTTTGACGCTTTCTAAACATTGAGCGAGATCTTGGGCTTCGTTTTTAACGATCATTGCAACGCTGAGTGTCGGCATAATTGTTCCTTTCACAAAAAAATGGTCGCCATTTTAGCACAATTCTTCCTTTAAAAATCGGCGTGTTTATGCTATTTTGGCAACCGTTTTTTATTTTGAAAGGCAAGATCAATGTCCATTACATTAACTACAAAACAGAAACAATATTTGAAAGGATTGGCACACCATTTAAGTCCGGTCGTGATGCTGGGTGGTAACGGTTTAACGGAAGGTGTGCTGGCAGAAATTGACAATGCCCTCGATCACCACGAATTGATTAAAGTGAAAATTGCCGGTGCGGATCGGGAGATGAAACAGTTGATTATTGATGCGATTGTGCGGGAAACCAAAGCAACGGCGGTGCAAACGATCGGGCATATTTTGGTGCTTTACCGCCAAAGCGAAGAGAAGAAAATCAGCCTACCGAAAGCGACAAAATCCGTTTAAGGTTGCAAAAAATTGAGTTAAACAGACCGCTTGTTGTCGCAAGCGGTTTTTTATAGGGGAAAATTGTGTTTCAAAAATTAACCTTTTATACACTGTTGATGGTGATCATTCCGGTGATTGCGTGGCTGAGCGGCTGGCAATGGTCGGGAGATGAAAATGTGATCGGCATTGTAGATTATCCGCTGTATTGGCTGACGGAAACCGGCTCCGTGCCTTATGCGATCATCACCTGTGTGTTACTGATGCTATGGTTGATGTACTTAACCCGCCAACGCTACTCTTGGCTATTGGTCGGGGCGATTTGTGCCGGCTCGGTGATTGGCACGCAGGCGATAAAAACAGTGGCGAAGCATACCTTTGCCGAGCCTCGGCCTTATGTGGTGGCGATGATGGGCGAGAACACCGAGCAGTTCTACGATTTGACTCGCCAAGCACGGGGCGAGTTAGTAGCGGCTCATTATCAAGATTCGCCCTATCCGCTGATTGCCAAACACCGTGAAAATGAAACGGGTTACTCGTTTCCGTCCGGTCATACCATTTTTTCAGTGTCTTGGCTGCTTGTTTTTGCCGGTTTATTGGCGGGCTTAACCGGGCAAGCGGTCGTTTTCGCCAAAATTTTTGCCATTTCGTGGTCGGCTTTGATGCTGATCAGCCGTTTACGGCTGGGAATGCACTATCCTATCGATCTGTTTATCAGCACTCTGATTGCGTGGGCTTTTCATTTAGTGCTGTTTATCTGGCTTGTTCCCTATTTAGAAAATTGGACTTTATTTAGAAAGCGAGGCTAACAATGACGTTTTATTATGGATTGGATATTGGCGGCACCAAAATTGAGCTGGCAGTGTTTAACGACAAATTGGAAAAGCTGTACAGTGAGCGAGTGCCAACGCCGCAAACCAGCTATGAAGATTGGCTTTACACAATAGAAACCTTGGTGCGTAATGCCGATCAAAAATTTGCGACTAAAGGGAATGTCGGTTTAGGCTTGCCGGGGTTTGTGAACCGTGAAACCGGCGTGGCGGAAATCACCAATATCCGTGTGGCAGACGGTAAAACGATTATCCGTGATCTGAGCGAACGGCTAGGGCGTGAGGTCAAAGGGGAAAACGACGCCAACTGTTTTGCACTGTCGGAGGCGTGGGACGAAAATAATCAGCAATATGCTACTGTGCTAGGGCTGATTTTAGGTACGGGCTTTGGCGGCGGCTTAGTGTTTGACGGCAAAATTCACTCCGGTCATATCGGTATGGCGGGCGAAGTCGGGCATATGCAGCTCAATTATCACGCCTTGAAATTACTCGGCTGGGATAATGCACCGATTTACGAATGCGGCTGCGGCAACCGAGCTTGTTTGGATACCTATCTTTCCGGACGCGGCTTTGAAATGCTTTACCGTGATTTAGTCGGCGAGACACTTGATGCGAAAAACATCATCAGCCGTTTTTATCAAAATGAGCCGAAAACGGTCGAATTTGTCAATACGTTCATTGAGTTAATGGCGGTGAGCATCGGTAATCTGATTACGGTGTTAGATCCGGATATGATCGTCTTTGGCGGCGGGTTATCGAATTTCGATTATATCTATGAGGCGCTACCAAAAGCGTTACCGCCGCATTTAATGCGCAGTGCTAAAGTGCCGGTATTGAAAAAA
The DNA here is from genome assembly GCF_001038205.1 of Muribacter muris. GTDB lineage: Bacteria > Pseudomonadota > Gammaproteobacteria > Enterobacterales > Pasteurellaceae > Muribacter > Muribacter muris. Next base: position 32,291 of record NZ_JWIZ01000037.1, read on the forward strand.
GCAATTCACGGCGATGCAGGCGGCACACGGGGCGCAGCCGCACTCTTTTTAAAATAACTTAACGTAAGCGGGGCAATGAGATTTGCCCTTTTACTTTGGTGAAGATGATGATTTCAATTTTTCCGATTCCGGCGTTGGCAGATAACTACATTTGGGTATTAGCGAAAGGGCAGAAAGCGGTGATTGTCGATCCGGGCGAAAGTCAGCCCGTGAGCGATTTTTTAGCAAAATATCGGCTTGAACCGACCGCTTGTTTGCTGACCCATAATCATAATGACCATACCGGCGGGGTGCTTGCATTGCGAAAAAATTATCCGCAGTTGAAGGTGTTCGGCCCGCAAGAAGTGGCGGCATTTGCCACGGAGATTGTTTATCCGACGCAGCAATTTAGCCTGTTGGATTTACCGATCGAGGTCATCGAGAGCGGAGGGCATACCGAAGGGCATCTCAGCTATTTGGTTGATCAGCGCTATTTATTTTGTGGCGATGCGCTGTTTTGTGGCGGTTGCGGGCGGGTGTTTACGCAAGATTATGCGGCACAGTTTGCCGCCTTACAACGTTTTGCCGCATTAGATGATGAGGTAGCCGTCTATCCGGCGCACGAATATACCCAAAGTAACCTCAAATTTGCCGAAGCGGTGTTGCCGCCGAGCTGCGTTTTAATGGAATATCAAGAGCGAGCGGATATGCTACGAGCGCAAAACCGGTCGACATTACCGACAACTATCGGGGTCGAAAAACAGATCAATCCGTTTTTAAAGGCACAAACCTTGGCTGAATTTACACGGTTACGCAAACAAAAGGATAATTTTTAATCGGTTGTGCTTTTCCGAAAGTTATGCCTTATGCTATGATTGAGCGTTAATTTGAGATAAACAAAGAGAGTTTTCCGTGCGCTTTGATCCAACCAAAATGCCTCGACACGTTGCCATCATTATGGACGGTAACGGCAGATGGGCGAAACAACAAGGCAAATTACGCATTTTTGGACATCAAAACGGCGTGAAAGCGGTCAGAAATGCGGTAAATTTTGCAGCCCGTCATCATATTCAGGTGCTGACGCTCTACGCCTTTAGCAGCGAGAATTGGAGCCGGCCGGAAACAGAAGTATCGGCATTGATGACGTTATTTATGAAAGCGTTAAATTCCGAAGTCAAAACGTTGCATAAAAATAATATCCGCTTGAAGATTATTGGCGATAAGTCCCGCTTTAGCGACCATTTGCAACAGCGTATTCAAGCGGCGGAACAATTAACGGCCGCCAATAGCGGTTTAACCCTCAATATTGCGGCAAACTATGGCGGTTATTGGGATATTGTGAATGCGGCAAAACAACTGGCGCAGCAGGTTGAACAGGGGGCATTAACCGTTGAACAAATTACCACTGAGACTTTTCAGCAAGCCTTGGTTACCGAAGATCAGCCGCAAGTCGATTTGTTGATTCGAACCAGCGGCGAACAACGTATCAGTAATTTTTTATTGTGGCAAATTGCCTATGCGGAACTGTTTTTTAGCCCGGTGTTGTGGCCGGATTTTGATGAAAACAGCTTTAGCGAGGCGATTATCGCTTATCAACAACGTGATCGCCGTTTTGGCGGTTGCTGAATAAAGGGGAGCATAAATGCTTAAACAACGAGTTTTGTCGGCGATTGTGATGATCGCTTTCGCATTAGTGGCATTATTTGGGCTGCCGCCTCTGCCGTTTACGATTGCATTATCGGCGATTGTTGTCTTGGCAATGTGGGAATGGGCGCAGTTTGTCGGTTTTAAACGTCCGATCGCCCGTGCGATAGTCGCATTTGTGGTTACCTGTTTACTCTTTTTTCCAATGGTTGCCAGCACCGATTATATTCGAGCCGCCCGTTTCTTAACCGATGCAACCACCCCGCTATTATTTCTCGGTTGCATTTGGTGGTGCATTGCATTGGGATTGGTTGTTTCCTATCCGAACTCGGCGAAAGGCTGGCAACATTCCGTGAGTGCCAAATTTATTTTCGGCTTCTGTACGCTGATTCCTTTTTTGATCGGGGTGTTGGCACTACGTTTCTACCAATATCCGCTTAATCAATATCAAGGCACTTATTTACTGCTGTATGTATTCTTGTTGGTTTGGGGAGCGGATTCCGGTGCTTATTTTGTCGGACGGGCGATCGGTAAACGTAAACTTGCGCCGAAAGTGTCGCCGGGCAAATCGTGGGAAGGGGCGATCGGCGGTGTGCTGACATCGGCTGTGATCGCGGGGGGTTTTTTACAATTTGCACCGAATGTTTTTGGACGTGAGATCGAGACGGTTTCATTTATTGTGCTATCCATTATGACCGTTGCCGTTTCCGTGCTAGGCGATTTAAGCGAAAGTATGTTTAAACGCCAAGCGGGGATTAAGGATAGTAGTAATCTGATCCCGGGGCACGGCGGGATTTTAGATCGGATTGACAGTTTAACCGCTGCCGTACCTGTGTTTGCAACCGGCTTTTTCTTTTTGGTATAAGGGCTTACTTTGACGTCTATTGTTGCTTTTTTTGTTCTCATCTGTGTTTTAGTCTTTGTGCACGAATACGGTCATTTTTGGGCTGCCCGCAAATGCGGGGTAAAGGTACTGCGTTTCTCTATCGGCTTTGGTAAAGTGCTATGGCGGAAAAAGGACAAGCAAGGCACGGAATTTGCCTTTTCGCTGATTCCTCTCGGCGGTTATGTCCAAATGTATAACGGCGAGCCGGAGCTGAACTTACCGACAGAACACGCCTTAAAACATAAAAGTCTGTTGCAGCGGGCGGCAATTATTGCAGCCGGCCCGATCGCTAACTTTTTGTTTGCGATTGTCGCATATTGGGCAGTGTTTAGTTTTGGCGTACCAACGGTGAAGCCGGTTATCGGTGAAGTTTTGCCGGATTCTATTGCTGCTCAAGCTCAACTGACGCCTGAATTTGAAATTACCCATATAGACGGCAGAGAAGTACGGGATTGGGAGGAGGTAACTTTAACCTTAGTCGGCAAAGTCGGTTCAAGTGCGGTTGAGCTAAAAGGTTACGATATGGAGAGCGGCTTTCCGGCATACTCATCATTAGATTTGAGTGGCTGGCAGGTGGACGGCAATAAACAAAATCCGCTCACGGCACTAGGTATTCGTCCGAAAAGTAGTGTGATTGAACCAATAATTAAAGGCGTAGTCGAAAATTCACCGGCAGCACAGGCGGGCTTAATCACAGGTGATCGGATTATTCGCATCAATCAACAGCCGTTTGACTGGGCTTTTTTAGTTGAGCAGGTACAAACGGGTGAACCCTTGGTATTAGAGATTGAGCGTCAAGGCGTAGAACAGAGAGTATCTATACAGCCTAAAAAAAAAGAAAAACGCTATTTAATCGGTATTCAGCCGAGCTATCAACCGCTCGAGGATAAATATCGCACCGAGTTAAAGTATGATATGCTCACGGCATTGGAGAAAAGTTTAAGCAAAGTTTGGGCGTTAATTGACACTATTTTGCAATTTATCGGGCATTTGATTACCGGGCAGTTATCGCTTAGCAATATGGGTGGCCCGATTTCAATGGCAAAAGGGGCCGGCGCAACCGCAGAAATCGGGTTTGTCTATTATTTAGGCTTTATGGCATTGATTAGCGTGAACCTTGGGGTGATGAATTTATTCCCGATTTTGCCGTTAGACGGCGGTCAATTAGTGTTATTAGCCGGTGAAGCAATTCGCCGTAAACCGATAGCCGAGAAGATTCAGCTAAGATTTCAACAACTTGGTATTGTTTTTGTGTTGAGCTTGATGGCATTTGCGTTATTTAACGATTTAATTCATTTTTAATCGCTTGTAAGCGGTTAGATTTTCACATATTTTTGCAAACGAATAGGATCATTTCGATGAAAAAACTCTTACTTTCTACACTTTTAATTGCAAACGGCGTGGTGGCTGCGCCTTTTGTGATTAAAGATATTCGTATTGACGGCGTTCAGCCTGAAACAGGGGCGGCGATTATTTCCGGGTTACCGGTAAAAGTCGGTCAAAAAGCGACTGATAATGATGTGGCGAATGTGGTCAGACAACTTTTTGCCAGAGAATTATTTGCTGATGTGCGGGCAAGCAGAGAAGGTAATACGTTAGTCATTAAAGTTACGGAGTTTCCGATCATTAACAAAGTGGATATTGAAGGCAACTCCGCAATTCCGAAAGATCCTTTAGAGCAGAATTTAACTGCCAACTTAATCAAAAAAGGCGAAATCTATAATGCAGAACGTGTAGAAGCCTTCAAAGAAGCATTATTAAGCCATTACCATTCCATTGGTCGTTATAATGCCACGATCGATACCGTAACCAATAAAAGCGAGAACGGCGGTGTTGATGTTAAATTGGTGATCAGCGAAGGCGATGTCGCCTACGTGAAGCAGATCAATTTTGACGGTAACAAAGCCTTTAGCGCAAAAGAATTAACCAAACAGCTTGATATTCAACCGGATGTCGCGTGGTGGAATATTTTCCAAAGCAGCAAATTTGAGCAACAGCCGTATAACCAAGATCTTGAAAACCTGCGGGATTTTTATATGAACCGCGGTTATGCCAAGTATGATTTGATAAAAAGCGATGTGCAATTCAGCGAAGACAAAAAAGAGGTCAATCTGACCTATCAAATTAACGAAGGCGATCAATATCATATCAGCGAAATGCGTATTTCCGGTAATACTGCACGTTTAGACAAAGAATTGAACGCCCTATTGAAAGATTTCAAATCCGGTCAGTTATTCCGTAAAGACGAATTGGCGAAAATAGAAGAAGGGATTAAAGCTATACTGGGTGAAAACGGTTTCGGTTCACCAAAAGTGGATATTTTCCCGATTTTTGATGAAGAAAATAAGACCGTGCGGATCAACTATATTGTCGATGCGGGATCACGCATTTATGTGCGAAAAATCCGATTTGAAGGCAATGACGTTACTGCGGATTCCACCCTACGCCGTGAAATGCGTCAGCAGGAAGGCGCTTGGCTTTCTACCACCGCCGCTCAACTGGGTAAAGCCCGTTTAGAACGAACCGGATTCTATGAAAGCGTAGAATTGAGTTACCCGAATGTGCCAAATGTGGCGGATCAGGTTGATTTGGTCTATAAAATTAAAGAGCGTAATACCGGTAGTATTAACTTCGGGATCGGTTATGGATCGGAGAGTGGGTTAAGCTATCAGGCTGGTATCAAGCAGGATAACTTCTTGGGAATGGGATCGACTATCAGCTTATCCGGTACTCGTAATGACTACAGCACGAGTGTGAACCTTGGCTATACCGAACCGTACTTCACAAAAGATGGTGTAAGCCTTGGCGGTAATGTTTTTTATGAAGATTATGATAATTCAAAGAGCAGCTCATCGTCTAAATATCAGCGTAGAACCTACGGTGTAAATGGCACATTAGGTTTCCCGGTGGATGAAAACAACTCATACTACCTTGGTTTAGGTTTTACGCACGATAAAATCAAAAATGCAGAGCGCGAATTTACCCGTGATCTTTATGTGCGTTCAATGAACTTCCCGTTTAACCAAGAGAGCAATGTTTACCCGAAAATTAAAGCGAAAGACTTTGATTTTTCCTTTGGTTGGAACTATAACAGCCTCAATCGTGGTTATTTCCCAACGGAAGGCACAGCGGCAAATATCGGTGGAAAAGTAACAATTCCGGGATCGGATAACAAATACTATAAACTGAACGCCGACTTTAGAAATTATTTCCCGCTTAACCGTGAACATAAATGGGTTATTTCCACCAAAGCGGGTGTCGGCTATGCCAACGGTTTTGGCGGTAAGAACCTGCCGTTCTATCAACATTATTCGGCGGGCGGTATCGGCACATTGCGTGGCTTCGGTTACGGTGCAATCGGGCCGAAAGCGATTTACTATCGTGCGGCAACCGAGCAGGAAAGAGGCGGTTTCTTAAATCCATCGAATGATGTTATCGGCGGAAATGCGATTGCAACGGCAAGTGTAGAGTTGATTATGCCGACTCCGTTTATTAGCGAAAAATATCAGCATAACGTCAGAACATCATTATTTGTTGATGCTGCAACAGTTTGGAATACAAAATGGTCTAATGATGTAGAACTCACTAATAATAGTGGAAGAGTAATTACACCTAAAGATCTACGTATTGATAATTTCAAAGATTACAAACGTGTGCGTGCATCGGCGGGGATTGGTTTCCAATGGAATTCACCGATTGGGCCACTTGCATTCTCCTATGCAAAACCAATCAAAAAATATAACGGCGATGAAATTGAGCAATTCCAATTTAGCATTGGTAGCTCGTTCTAAACGCTCATCGCAAGCGGTCGATTAGGACAACTTTTTTGCAAAAATTGTGTTGAAATCGACCGCCTGTCAAGATTATTTCACCCAAAAGGATATGTATTTTATGAAAAAATTATTTAAATTAGCGGCAGTGGCCGCAGCTCTTGCATTTTCAGCAAATGCAGCGAATGCGAACGATAAAATCGGTTTTGCCGATCCGGGTTATTTAATGCAAAATCACCCTTGGATGGTTGCGGCTAATGAAAAAATGACCCAATTTATGAAAGAGAGCGAAGCTAAATTTGCCGATGAAGATAAAAAGTTGCAAGATGAAGAGAAAGCATTATTGGCAGAGCGTAAAAAATTAGAAGACGATGCCAAAAAATTGCAAAAAGAGCAAAGCAGCGTAGAAGCTTCATTAAAGAAAAAAGTCGAAGCGCTAGAAAAAGAAGCACCACGTTTACGTTCTAAAGAGATCCAAGCTCGCCAAGATAAAATCAATGCAGAGCATAAAGCGTTCCAAAATAAAGTTGCGGCGATCCAAAAACGTGAAGCGGAGTTTGGTAAAAAAGCAGAGGCTTTCCAGAAAAAAATTACCGCTTTCCAAGAGAAAATTGCGAAAGAACAACAATCTTCTGCGGGTTTCGATCCGAATGAAGTGCAAAAACAAGTGGTAGAAGAGATTAATCAAACGATCAAAACGGTGGCAGAATCAAAAGGTTATACTTTAGTCTTCTCTCCGGCAATGGCTCTGTATGCCAAAGATGAAAAAGCGGATATTACCGAAGATGTATTGGCAGCCTTAAAAGCAAATGCAAAACCGCTACCGGAAAAAGCTGCCGATGCACCTAAGACAGAGGAAAAAGCAGAAGCATCTGCGGACGCTAAACCGGAAGAAGCGAAAAAATAATGGCGATTTTCCGTTTAGCACAGTTAGCGGAGCAGATCGGCGGTACTCTTCGGGGTAACGCCGATTTGGCTATTTCCGGCATAGCGCCTTTGGAGAAAGCAGAGGCGGTTCATATTACGTTTATTTCCAATGCAAAATATCGCCCGCAACTGAGCGCTTGTCAGGCGGGGGCGATTATTGTTTCCCAAGACGATGTGCCGTTTTGCCTTGAAAATCAAAATCTTATCGTTGTGTCTAACCCCTATCTTGCCTATGCGCTATTGGCGCAATATATGGACAACACACCAAAAGCGGCTGAAAATATTGCCCCGACTGCCGTGATTTCACCGCAGGCGGTTTTAGGGAAAAATGTCTCTGTCGGGGCTAATGCCGTGATTGAAAGTGGCGTAGAATTAGGCGATGATGTGGTTATTGGGGCGGGTTGCTTTATCGGTAAAAACAGTCAAATCGGTGCAAGAACCCAACTGTGGGCGAACGTGTGCATTTACCACAATGTGCAAATCGGTAGCGATTGTTTGATCCAATCTTCCGCCGTGATTGGCAGTGATGGGTTTGGCTATGCAAACGATAAAGGGCAATGGATCAAAATTCCGCAAACCGGTGGCGTGGTGATCGGCAATCGGGTCGAGATTGGCGCTTGTACCTGTATTGATCGGGGGGCATTAGATCCAACCGTTATTGAAGATAATGTGATTATTGATAACCTTTGCCAAATCGCTCACAATGTGCATATTGGCTATGGTACGGCAGTGGCAGGCGGTGTAATTATGGCGGGCAGCCTGAAAGTCGGGCGTTTCTGCCAAATCGGCGGTGCAAGTGTCATTAACGGTCATATGGAGATTTGTGACGGCGCAATTATTACCGGAATGGGAATGGTGATGCGTCCGATCACCGAGAAAGGGATTTACTCGTCCGGCATTCCGCTGCAACCGAACAAAGCGTGGCGTAAAACCGCTGCGTTAGTTATGAACATTGATGAAATGAACAAACGTTTGAAAGCGTTAGAGAAGCAACTCACTAACGCATAACCCTATGTAACCGAGAGAGGTCAGAGTGACGGCATTACAAACTGAACAAAGAGAACCGAGAATTATTGAAGTAACCGAAATTATGGAGATGCTGCCGCATCGCTATCCGTTTTTATTGGTTGATCGGGTGGTGGATTTTGAAGAAGGAAAATGGCTGAAAGCGGTAAAAAATATTAGTGTGAATGAACCTTGTTTTACCGGTCATTTTCCTGATCGTCCCGTTTTCCCCGGCGTGCTGATTTTGGAAGCGATGGCACAAGCTACGGGCGTATTGGCAATTAAAAGTTACGGCAAATTGAAAGAAAACGAACTCTACTATTTTGCTGCAGTTGATAATGCCCGCTTTAAGCGTCCGGTTGTGCCGGGTGATCAGATGCTGATTGAGGTAACTTTCGTCAAAGAACGCCGTGGCATCACTGCCTTTAGCGGCAAAGCCTTTGTGGACGGCAAAATTGTCTGTGAAGCCGATTTAATGTGCGCCCGTAAATAAATTCACCCTAACAAGAGGGAAAACTATGCAACTTATTGATTCTTCAGCAAAAATAAGCCCGCTTGCCGTCATTGAAGTGGGCGCTCGCATTGGGGCTGGGGTCGAAATCGGCCCGTTTTGTGTGATTGGCAAAGAGGTAAAAATCGGGGCGAGAACCAAAATTCATTCCCACGTTGTGATTCAAGGGGATACGGAAATTGGTGAAGATAACCATATTTTCCAATTTGCCAGCATTGGCGAAATCAACCAGGATTTAAAATATCAAGGCGAACCGACCAAAACCCGTATCGGCCATCGCAATCGGATTCGTGAGAGTGTTACCATTCATCGTGGCACGGTGCAGGGCGGTGGTGTAACGAAAGTCGGCGATGATAACCTGTTTATGATCAACTGTCATATTGCCCACGATTGCCAGATTGGTAACCGCTGTATTATTGCCAATAACGGCACGCTTGCCGGACACGTTACCCTAGATGATTTTGTGATTGTCGGCGGAATGTCGGCGATTCACCAATTTGTCGTGATCGGTTCGCACGTTATGCTAGGCGGCGGCTCAATGGTCAGCCAAGACGTACCACCTTATGTGATGGCGCAAGGCAACCACGCTCAACCGTTCGGGGTCAATCTTGAAGGGCTAAAACGCCGTGGCTTTGAAAAAGCGACAATGCACGCTATTCGTAATGTGTATAAATTGATTTACCGTAGTGGAAAAACCCTTGAAGAAGCGATGCCGGAAATTGAACAATACGCTAAAACCGAAGCGGCGGTCAGTTTATTCCTCGACTTCTTTAAACGTTCGACCAGAGGCATTATCCGCTAGCCGCAAGCGGTGAGTTTCAGACTAAAATCGACAAAATAAATGGGACACGCGTAGCGTCCCATTTTGTGAATTATTCAGCCGAACCGACCGCTTGCTACTGGGTTAAGTCAATACGGTAAACCGCAAAGCCGACTTCATCTGTTCCTACTTGTTCCATTGGATATTGCGCTTTTTCTTTGATAAAGGCTTTCGCTTTTTCCGTTGGTGATGTTTCAACCCGAATATCCAATTTCACTTGAGTTTTGATTGGTGCAAGCCGCCAGTTACCGTTTGCAGTTGGGCTGACTTTTCCGTGCGCCTGCGTTTGTGCGGTAATGTAATTGGCAAGTATTTGGCGGTTTTCGTCCGGTGAGGCAAAGACGATATGTTGATCGCCTGTGCCGGGGAATTTATTGCTGTACGCACGGTAATTGTTGGTTGCAATTAAAAATTCCCCTTTTGGATCAACGGCTTTGCCGTTAAACGTAAGGTTGATTACCCGCTGGGAAGCCGGGTTGATCAGTTTACATTCGCCGTCATAGCGTGCTGGTTGGGTAATATCAAATTGATATTCGACCCCGTCAATCACATCAAAATTGTAAGTGCGGAAGCCCTCCCAATCAATTAGGGTTTGAGGTTGTTCACTATTCGGGTCGATCTGCTTAAACATTCCGGCACTGCACTCCAGCCACTCTTTAAGCTGTTCGCCACTGACTTTCACCACCACAAGTGTGTTCGGGTAGAGGTACAAATCGGCGGCATTACGGAAGGTTAATTCGCCTTTATCTACCTCCGTATAACCGTTAGGATCGTTTTTACGTCCGCCCGCTTTAAACGGCGCGCCTGCACTTAAAATCGGCAGACCCGCAAGTTCGGGTAAGGCTTTTACCGCATTTTCCACATAAGCCCGCTGTGCCTGATTGACGATCTGAATGGTCGGATCGTCCTGAATTAAGGCGAGGTAGCTATACATATTATCGTCCGCCTTGCCGATTGGCTGGGAGACAAATTGGCGGGTCGCCTCGTGAACCGGTTGCAGTAAAGCGGTCAGTTCGGGGTGATTTTTTGCAACGGCGGTTTTAGTGGCGGTATCATAAATCGGGCGTAGTGCAGCACTGCCGTCCGTTACCAGCCAATCGTTACCCCGCTTAGCAAGGGTTAAATCAATCACGCTGATATTATTTGCCCAGTAACCCGCCATTGCTTCCGGCACGCCTTTGAATGTGCCTTTTTCAATATCGGCGTTTGCAGTGCCGGCAAACTCTTTATTCGGGAAGAGGCGGTGAGAATGCCCGAAAATAACCGCATCAATGCCCTTGACATCAGCAAGGTAGAAAGCCGCATTCTCCGCCCCTTCTTGATATGGCTTATCGGACGGGCCGGTGTGAGCAAGAGCGATGATAATATCCGCACCGGCTTTTTTGACGAGCGGCACATATTTTTCCGCCGTTTTCACAATATCACGGGCTTCCACTTTGCCGTCTAAATGCGCTTTGTCCCACACCATAATTTGCGGCGGCACAAAGCCGATATAGCCCACATTGAGCGTATGCTTAATGCCGTCCTCATCAACAACCTCTTTCGGTTGGATAAAATAAGGCTGATAAAGCGGCTCGTCTGTGCCGGCTTTAACGATATTCGCATTGATGATCGGGAATTGGGCTTGTTTGATAGCACTCTCAAGGTAGGTTAAACCGTAGTTGAATTCGTGGTTGCCGAGCGTGCCGACATCATAATCCATCGCATTGAGTGCCGCAACGGCAGGGTGAGGCTCACCGGCTTTATGCCCTACGGCAGCTTGATAATCGGCAATCGGGTTGCCTTGAATTAAATCGCCGTTATCCACCAGTACACTGTTTTTGGCTTCTTGGCGGGCTTGCTCAATTAACGTTGCGGCACGGGTAAAGCCAAATTTATCCGTTGGGGCATCTTTGTAATAGTCAAAATCCGTTAAAAAGCTGTGAATATCGGTTGTGCCGACAATGCGAAAATGCACTTTGCTATCGCCGGCGGCAAAGGCAAAACGGTTAGTACTCAGGGCTAAAATACTGGTTGCGCCGATTTTAATGAAATGTCTTCTGTTCATTATGACTCCTTTTATTACTCAAAAAAGAAAAGGTTGGTATAACCCAACCTTTTGCCGTTATGCCACGCTAACCGATTCGATGATCACATCTTCTTTCGGGACATCTTGGTGGAAACCTTTATTGCCGGTTGCTACACCTTTGATTTTATCGACAACGTCCATACCTTCGACTACTTCACCAAAGACGGCATAACCCCACTCTTGCACCACTTCACGTCCGTTCATCTCTTTAGAGCGGTAATCTAAGAAGGTGTTATCGGCAACATTGATAAAAAATTGCGATGACGCAGAGTGCGGATCGGCGGTACGAGCCATTGCGATCGTACCACGTTTATTGCTCAAACGGTTGTTGGCTTCATTTTGAATCGGTGCTTTGGTCGCTTTTTCAGTGAAACCGACCGTCATTCCGCCGCCTTGAATCATAAAGCCGTCAATCACACGGTGGAAGATCGTGCCGTTGTAAAAGCCTTCTTTGCAGTAATCTTCAAAGTTTTTAGCAGTGATGGGCGCTTTGTCAAAATCTAATTGGATTTTAATCTCGCCAAAATTGGTATGTAATGTAATCATTTTGGTTCCTTATAACAGGGAAAGGGAGTTTAGAACGATATTATTAAAAAGTTTGGCAAAAATTGCAAAAAATTCGTTATACTCTTATCATTTTAAAGGCATTGCAAGCGGTCGGATTTAGCCGATTGTTTGCAAAATGGTGGATTTTTTAGATACAAATGAGGACGTTATGCTCAAAATTTACAATACGTTAAAACGTGAAAAAGAAGAGTTTAAACCGATTAACCCGAACCAAGTGAGAATGTATGTATGTGGTGTAACGGTTTATGATCTTTGCCATTTTGGGCACGGGCGTACCTTTGTGTCCTTTGATGTTATTGCTCGTTATTTGCGTTATTCGGGCTACAATCTTCGTTATGTGCGAAATATCACCGATGTGGATGATAAAATCATCAAACGAGCCCTCAAAAATAATGAAAGCTGCGATCAGTTGGTAGAACGTATGATCGCCGAAATGCACAAGGATTTTGATGCACTTAACATTTTACGCCCCGATGTCGAGCCGAGAGCAACACAACATATTTCGGAAATTATTGCGATGGTGCAAACCTTAATTGATAAGGGACACGCCTATGTCGCAGAGGACGGCGATGTGATGTTTAATGTGGAATCTTTCAAGCAATACGGGGCATTGTCCCGCCAGAATTTAGAGCAACTGCAAGCTGGGGCGAGAGTCGAGATTAAATCGGTGAAACGTAATCCGATGGATTTCGTGCTGTGGAAGATGTCGAAAGAAAACGAACCGAGCTGGGATTCCCCTTGGGGTAAAGGTCGCCCCGGCTGGCATATTGAATGTTCGGCTATGAACAGTAAAGAGCTGGGGACGCATTTTGATATTCACGGCGGCGGCTCGGATTTGATGTTCCCACACCACGAAAACGAAATTGCGCAATCTTGCTGTGCCCACGGGGATCAATATGTCAATTATTGGCTACACACGGGAATGCTGACGATCAACGAAGAGAAAATGTCAAAATCCCTGAACAATTTCTTCACCATTCGGGATATTTTGAATAAATACGATTGTGAAAGTGTGCGTTATTTCTTCTTAACCGCGCAATACCGTAGCTTGCTTGATTACAGTGAAGAAAATATCGGCTTGGCACGCAAAGCGTTAGAGCGTTTATATACGGCTTTGCGGGGTTGTGATACCACCGTTGAACCGACAGAGAATGACGCCTATGTGGACGCCTTTAAAGCCGCAATGGACGATGATTTCAATACACCGGGGGCATTGGCGGTACTGTTTGAGCTGGCTCGTGAAATCAATAAAGTGAAGAATGACGATACAGCTCAAGCTAATATATTAGCGGCTCGTTTAAAACAACTTGGCGGAGTGCTAGGCTTATTGGAACAAGCACCGGAAACTTTCTTACAGGGCAGTGCGGATAATGATGATGTGGCGGAGATTGAAGCGTTAATTCGGCAACGTAATGAAGCCAGAGCCGCTAAAAACTGGGCAGCAGCCGATGAAGCCCGCAACAAGCTCACCGCAATGGGCATTGTGTTAGAAGACGGTGCGAACGGCACAACTTGGCGCAAAGCCTAGCTTAGCAAGCGGTTGGTTTTGAAAGAGAAAATGTAAAAATTGAAGGCTGTCCTAGATAACGACTAAATTTCTTGTTTAGGTTAAGATAACGCGATGAAAAAACTTGCCTAAGTCGGCATAAACAAACTCATCGAGCTATTTATCTCAGAGGGGGCAGTTAGAATAGTTGAGTTGGTGAATATCAATAAAACGACCACAATCTACTGCTTCCATCGGTTGCTGATTTACCAAAACAATCTCTATTTGGATATGTTAGGTGGTGAAGTCGGGCTGATGGGAGCTATTTAGGTAGTAAGTACAACGTAAATAGGTCGTGGTGCAAGCAGTAAATTTATCGTATTCATCAATTTTTGCAGACAGTTATAATAATATCAGTGGAATTGAGAATCTTTCGAACCAAGCTGAACTTCATCTACGCTATTCCTAAAATCTATTTTATTGAAGGCGTGAGAATAGCGTTTTAGCAACAGTGATTTAAAAACTAAAAATTTCCATTTAAAGCAATTAGTTAAGGGGAGTTTGTCTCGTTATCTAGGACACGCCAAAAACTATTGTCAATAATAATATAATCACCCTCTAAAATATATCTAATCTCGCCATTTATAATTACCTTATACGCTAAATAATGTTTTAGATCTATGATACCTTTTATGGTAACAACATCTCCTTTCTTCAATCTATCAGAACTTTTTAAATTATCTAAAATATCAGTACTATTTAAATAAATTGGTGTATCTCCTAAAGATACTAAGTATGTCGTATCTTTAAAAATAGAAATACCCCAATAAAAAAGCAGTAGCAAAAATAATATTTTCTTTATTTTATTCATAACTATATATTTACTAATAATATTGAGATAGAGGATTACTACTAAAAATCCCCTTTCCTGATCTCTTATAAATTTACCTAAAAATCAAATATCTCATAGATAAATACACTATCTACTTCCATATATTCTTCTAACTCAGAAATATGAGTGAAAAATTTATATCTTCCCGATAATTTATAATAAGTGGCAATTTCATTAGCATTTATCCTTACTTTATCTTTAAATCTAATAGTTCGGCTAATAATAAACTATTTTTTGAGTTTATTATTCTTAATTTAACAACAAACTCTAATAATCTATTTTTAGATATGTTTTTTATAAGCAACTCTGACAAATAATAGAATGTGTTACTATTTAAGTTATTAACTTCCTCTAATAGAATTGGTAATAAAAAAGAAAGCCCATTACATTCTATATCAGATAATAATAAGTCAGAATACCAATGTTCTAAACCCTGACTATCTTGATACCTGGAATGAGTCATTAAAAAAGCTAATAATTCTTTCCATTGATTTATTTTAGTAATGTCAGAAAACTCTAAGTTAAATAAAATATCATATAATTTTCTTCTTATTTTTCTATCTGGTGTTTTTTCTAATTCTTTTAAAATAAAAGAAATATTATTATATTTCATCTTTAAGTACCTTAGTTAAAACATTGTAGCAGGAATTGCATCTACTTAAGGGAGCTCTTCTATTGTAGCATCTTGTTGCATCTAGCATCATATTTGCCCCAGAAACATTGGCAATTATTAGGGAGGGATTAGCTTCGAATGTGTGATCGCTGTAAACACTGTGTTTCATCTTATCATCAGGGATAATATCTAATGGTCTATTTTCACCTATCCCTGTGGCGTATAAATATAACAGTCTGTTTTACCACTCGGTCAGTTTGTTTAACCAAGAGATTATGTCTTCCAATATAGATTACTCATCATTCTCAAGATCGCACAATTTACCGTTACATATAAACTTTAATTCTAACGTTTCATTTTTATCTTCTAATACTTTAGTAGCACAATCTATATAATTTATATATTTTTCTCTACCATCATCTTCTAGAAACAATGCGTTGCATTTAGAATAGCCCTCTTTTAGCCATTTATCCCGATAGGGTTTATAAACATCAAGGGTTTTTTTATCTGCATTGTCTAATAAAAATTTTTCATTTTTTTTAAACTTTTCACTTTCCATTAAAAATGTTTTACTGACACATCGAACTATGTCATATTGTCTCATTGAATTAAAATTACAGGATTTATCAAGCGCATTTGCATGCACAAAACCCTCTGGTTGTAATGCCAAACTCATATTTATATTCAACAGCAATAAAAAACATAATGTTATTTTATTTTTTTGCATCTTATTTAGTCCTCTCTTTAATTAATTCAGCTTCTTATGCCCTTCTGTTAATAAGAGCTCTCTTTTTTTATCATTTACCCATAATATCTTCATTTTTAGTAAATATTGCGGTACATCTGATATTCTCCGCTTTAAACGCTTGTTGAATTTGTTTCATCTCTTTTCGACTATCGCCTTTAAGTGAACTACCTCTATTATAGACTAAAGATAACATCGCACCTTGTTTATGTAGATGATGATTAACTATCTATCGATAAATACCTAGACCCTGATATCCGATTAGGAACTGCACCACTTCTCATTTACAACATTTAATATCGGAAAAACTAGTCTTAATTTTTTATTCCTCTTTGTAGCGATAACCCATTTTTTCTAATCGTTTTAATAATTCTAAGCGTTTATTGTAATCACCTCGCCCCTTGATCAAGAGTTTTGGCAATTTTTTTGCCAATTTCTCACCATATAATTTAGGGGTTGCTCCTTTATTCATCAAATATTCGGTAATTTCGAGATTTGTACTAGATTCATCAACTAGGCTTAAACCTAAATAATTAGGTTCATTAATATCTGCACCATAGGAAATTAATAGGTCAATCCTTTTTTTAATATCATTCATCCAATCTTCTCTACTCCAACCTTTTTCATTATAAACAGCATCTACTGCTGCAAAAAGTGGCAACCCTTTATTTCCTCCAAATTGCTTATAATAAGAGTCTTTATTTAAATCTCGATTTGCTTTTGCACCATATTTTAATAATAATTTAATATAATCAATTTTTCGATTTGAAGAGGCTAAAGATAAAGGTAAATATACATCTTGTCCTGCTTGATTAGCTATATTCACATATTTGGATTTATATTCAGGAAAATCGACTACCGATATTTGATTTGGGTCCGCACCATTTTCTAAAAGATATTTGGTAATTTCGAACCTATCTTTTAAAAACACTGCATACATCAAATAGGTAAAACCTTGATTGTTTGCAGGTTGGGTATTGACATTTACCCCCTGTGCAATCAAACGTTTCACTTTACTCAAATCATTTTGATAAATTGCCTGCCCCATTTCGGCACGCTCATTAAAGAAAAAATGCTCTGCCGGAAAGCGACTATTCATAATTTCTTTTGCAGAAAATAAAGGTATACATCCTCCTAGTTGAAAACATAAGATACTGACTAATAAAGCTTTTAAATATTTTAACTTGGCAACCACCATCATTTTTTTACTCCTATTTGCTTATCATAATACTCACCAATCCCTTTATGAAACGGTTCTGATTTAATCGTATGCCCTGTCTCTTTATCAAAGTATTGGTTTTGCAGTCTTAACGGCTGATGAACACCTTTCAGGTTATGTTCGCCTTGCAGCTTACTCCAACCCTTATAGCTGGCGTGCCACAGTAGGTTGCCCTCTCGGTCGGCCAGCTTTCTCGGTATCCCGATTTGGTTGCAGTGGTAATAGGATACTTCACTATTGTCTTTTATTTGCGCCAACGGTTCGTAACTCTCCGGGTGGGTGAAATGTAGGTGTAGCGATTTTCTCCATTTTGCTCTTGGATTAAATGGCTGCCGTCCCACACAAAATCCGTTTGCAGATTTTCGTGCGTTGCCGACCGCTTGTTTAACTGTCTGCCGAGCGGGTCATAGCGGGAAGATTAAATTTATTTTATCCACATTTCTTATATTAGATAATATATTACGGTAATTATTATGTTTAATAGAGATATCTCTTAAATCATTAGAAATTGGATTATCTATATTATCTATATCAATTATCTTTGAAAAATATAGATTAGATATTTTTACACAATATACTTCAGGATTATTAAGTAAACTTCTTAAGCAAAAATTATTAATACTGTTAAACTTAAATATAGGGCAAATACTCTCTGAAAACATAATATGTGATTTTGCATATAAAAATAAATATATAGGTTCTTTAAACTCCATTCTATCTATTAGTCTATAAACATCATAATAATACATATCAAAATTACGATCAAAATTAGATGACATCTTTTTAAGAACACCATCACTTTCTGGGTAATAAATAATACTATCTGCTTTATTTAACAGTTCTGATAAATATGGCATACCTTTCCAATATTCTAATATCTGTTTTTGCTTTAAATTAAATATCTTATCTTGTAATCTACTCATAACAATTAGTTCATATGCTCTATAGCTGGATATTCGTGCTTATATTTCCACGAAAAAGTACCATTAGTATAATTAATATTAAATAAAATAATGTACAAGAAATGAAGATAAGTTATCTTCATAGGAAAAAGTTATAATTTTATTAAACTTTATTGAAACATCTACTTCTAATTTACAATGAACCGATTCTTCTACAGTATATGCACCATCAAAAACAACCCATTTACTTTCATTATAAACAAGATTTACTTCTTCCATAATTGAAAAACTAAGATTGTTTTTACTAAGCTTTTCTATAAAATCGTAAATAGCATTATCATCATTCATCCAATAACTTCTAATAATAAATAGCTTGCCATTTATTATAATTAAGCAAGTTGGAAGAGGTTCATCTCCTAAAACAATAACTGGTGTATTATTTATGTCTAGTACTGTCAGGAAATCATTACTAGAACAGGCTATACTATACTACTCAGATTTATAGCCTAACCACTCTCTTTCATTTTTTTGGGGCAGCATAATAAGAGGAGATCCATCACTATTGATCCAAAATAAATTATCCATATCATAATTCCCTATTTAGTATTAAAAAGTTTGCTATAATCTTTTTTTATGACATTCTTCTCCATTATAGTCTAGATCTTGACAGTGGCTAATTTCTGAGGGAGTAAATGCCATAAGCAATAATACCTAATGTTCTAGAGCAGGCTGCTCCAAATACTTTTCCAAATCCTCTAGATTCTATAGTTTTTTGAGGCGAAGCATTTGCTTTTCTAGACATTTCAGATCTGACTTCTCCACCTTGCCTTCTGCTACAGTTTAAACAATGCGGGTATAATCTTTGAGGTGTGCCTTTCGGATTCAGCCTGTTTGGGCTCTGATGATCTGGAATCCAATTACCAGATTATTACCTATTCTATTGATTTTAGATATTGAGTTAATACTAACTTCCCTGCAAAACGCTCGGTGAGTTGTTGTTGAATGGTCGCCAGTTGGTTGGGGTTGATGCCGAGTATTAAATCAATTTTATCGCTAAATTGTTGCTCAACAAGGCTGATATCCCATTCGTTAAAGAGGTGTTGGAGGCTGTTAAATTGGTCGTACTCACACTGCAATCGGTAGTTTTGGCGTAATACTTTGCGAACGGTTTCGAGCCGGCTGAGTGCCTGTTGTACCCCGTTTCCGTAGGCTTTTACCAAGCCGCCCGTGCCGAGTAAAATGCCGCCGTAATAACGCACCACTACCGCACTAATTTCCCCTAAACCACTGCCGAGTAAATAGTTGAGCATTGGTTTGCCTGCCGTGCCGGCGGGTTCGCCATCATCGGAAAAACCGTACTGCTGCGAATTATGCGGACTGGCTGCTACCGTAGCCCAGCAGTGATGACGGGCGTGAGGGTGTAAAGCTCTGATTTCCGCCCAAAACTGTTTGGCTTGCTCAAGCCCTTCTGTGTGGCGTAGATAGGTGATAA
Organism: Muribacter muris; assembly: GCF_001038205.1. Lineage (GTDB taxonomy): Bacteria > Pseudomonadota > Gammaproteobacteria > Enterobacterales > Pasteurellaceae > Muribacter > Muribacter muris. The sequence goes on from NZ_JWIZ01000037.1 coordinate 51,817, forward strand.
ATCGGCTTTTTTTGATCTCTTCTTCAAAAATCACTTCTGCTTTCGGGATAAAAAATTCCATTTTTGTTCTTTATTGTCTGCAAACAACGGTATTTTAGCATAGCCGCCTTATGCCTTTGCGGACATTAGTGTTAAAAAAATGTGAAATGGTTCATATTTTTAAAAGAAAACGATTGCGTCATTGGAGATAGGCGTATATCTTATCTCCATTTTCAGGTGAAAATAACACAACATTCGCGTCCATTTTAATCAGAGGGCTTTTAAATGAAAAAATATCTAACCTTTTCCGTTGCGGCAACATTAGCGATGAGTGCGTTGTCGGTTCAAGCCGAAGAAAAATTCATTACGATCGGCACAGGCGGTCAAACCGGCGTATATTATGTGGTCGGGCAATCCATATGCCAATTGGTGAACCGTGATACGGCAAAAACACAGATTAAATGTAATGCGCCTTCAACAGGAGCATCGGTAGCAAATCTGAATGCGATTGCCGATAAACAAATGGATATGGGGATTGCACAATCCGACTGGCAGTACCACGCTTATAACGGTTCAAGTTCATTTGAAGGCAAGAAAAACGAGAAATTGCGTGCAGTCTTCTCTATTCACCCCGAACCGTTCACTGTAATGGCACGAGATGATTCAGGCATTAAACATTTTGACGATTTGAAGGGCAAACGGGTGAATGTGGGCGATCCGGGTTCAGGCACACGGGCGACAATGAACGTGATTTTAGCGGCAAAAGGTTGGACGGATAAAGCGTTTAAAGTCGCTTCCGAATTGAAACCGTCCGAAATGGCATCGGTAATGTGCGACAACAATTTAGATGCGATTACCTATAATGTCGGTCATCCGAACGGAGCATTAAAAGAAGCGGCGGCTTCGTGCGATGCACATTTAGTGCCGGTATCTGGCGAGGCAATTGATAAACTGGTTGCCGAACACTCTTACTACGCTAAAGCGGTCATTCCGGGCGGCTTGTATAAAGGAAGTGATAATCCGGTAGATACTTTCGGGGTTTATGCGACCTTAGTTACCTCCGCCGATGTGGAAGATGACAAAGTGTATGCGGTAGTAAAAGCGGTATTTGATAATTTTGATCGCTTCAAACGTTTACATCCGGCGTTTGCTAATTTGAAAGAAGAAGAGATGATTAAAAATGCACTATCTGCGCCATTACACGACGGTGCCGTGCGTTATTATAAAGAACGTGGTTGGATCAAATAATCGTTTCTCATTTTATATTTGATAGGCAAGCGGTAAGATTGGTGGCAGAATTTGTAAAAAAATGCCCCAATCCGACCGCTTGCAATGTCGTTTTCTCTCGGAGGCACTATGTCTAATTCTCGCCCTAACACTTTAGATTATGACGATCTGCAAGATATGGTTGCATCAAATGATGCCGGTGGTCGTAATCCGACAGGGTTTGCCAAAAAACTCATTATTATCACGGCGATTTTATGGTCTGTTTTTCAACTCTATTACACCTCGCCTTTTCCGTTTTGGCTGCAAGAGTTGGTAAGGGAGTGGGGACTTCATCTTAATGTGGTGGTGGACGACACTAAAGCCCGTTCCATTCACTTGGCGTTTGCACTCTTCCTTGCTTATCTCTCTTTTCCGGCTTTTGCCAATTCCCCTAAACACCGAATACCCTATCAAGACTGGTTATTTGCCCTTCTCGGCGCATTTTTAGGGGCTTATTATATTTTCTTTTATGAAGGCTTGGTTACCCGCTTCGGTGCACCGAATACGCAAGATATTATTGCCGGCTGCTTAGGTATTCTGATTTTGCTGGAAGCCTGCCGTCGCAGCTTAGGTCTGCCGTTGGTAATTATTTCGGGTGTGTTTTTAATCTACAACTATGCCGGACAATTCTTGCCGACAGACTGGATCATCAGTCATCGCTCCGGTTCTCTCTCACAAATTGTCAATCAACAATGGATCACAACCGAAGGGGTGTTTGGTGTAGCATTAGGGGTATCGACCAAATATGTATTCCTCTTCGTCTTATTTGGGGCATTACTCGACAAAGCCGGGGCAGGCAACTACTTTATTAAAACAGCCTTTGCGTATTTGGGGCATTTGAACGGTGGACCGGCGAAAGCTGCAGTGGTCTCTTCGGCACTCACAGGGTTAGTGTCCGGCTCATCAATTGCCAATGTGGTAACAACCGGCACATTTACTATTCCAATGATGAAGCGGGTCGGATTTAGCCCGGAAAAAGCGGGTGCGGTGGAAGTGGCGTCCTCGGTAAACGGGCAAATTATGCCACCGGTAATGGGGGCTGCGGCGTTTTTGATGATTGAATACGTCAATATGCCTTATAGCCAGTTGATCACCCACGCTTTTTTACCAGCACTGATTTCCTATATTGCCCTAGTCTATATTGTGCATCTTGAAGCGCAAAAAATGGGGCTGAAAGGGCTGGAAAGAACTGATCCGCCAAGTCCAATGTTGGTCAGTCTAATTAGAGTATTAGCGAATTTCTTGGTGATTTGTGTCGCTTATTTCGCATTGGACTTCGGGCTGGGCTGGCTAAAATCGGCAACCCCTGATTTTGCCTTTATCATTGTATTGGCACTGCTGGCGGTAGTATATTTGATCTTAATCCGCCGTGTTGCGACCTTTCCGGATCTCGAACCTGATGATCCGAACGCTAAAATCGTTAAACTGCCTTCCACCAAGCCGACCGTCAATGCGGGATTGCATTACTTATTGCCGGTTGTGGTGCTGATGTGGTGTTTGATGATCGAGCGAATGTCGCCGGGGCTATCTGCATTTTGGGGAACAATGACCCTCACAGTGATCCTGCTCACGCAACGTCCGTTGTTAAGCCTGTTCCGCCGAGAACCGCATTGTAAGGTCAGACTGTTTAAACAAGGCGTACAAGAATTGGTAGACGGCTTGGAGAGCGGTGCGAGAAATATGATCGGCATCGGTATTGCTACTGCAACAGCGGGGATTATTGTCGGCGTTGTGTCTCTGACCGGCTTTGGCGTGCAACTGTCCGGCATTATCGAAATGTTATCAATGGGTAATGTTCTGCTGATGCTGATTTTAGTGGCGATTTTCAGCTTAATCTTAGGAATGGGGCTGCCGACTACGGCGAATTATATCGTGGTCTCTTCACTGATGGCGTTAGTGATTGTTGAAGTCGGCAAACAGAACGGTTTAATTGTGCCGCTCATTGCAGTACATTTATTCGTCTTCTATTTCGGCATAATGGCGGACGTAACCCCGCCGGTAGGGCTTGCCTCGTTTGCGGCAGCGGCGATTTCCGGCGGTAGCCCGATTAAAACAGGGATTGTTGCGTTCTTTTACAGCCTTCGAACCGCTATTTTACCGTTCCTGTTTATTTTCAATACCGATTTGTTGCTGATTGATGTCGGTTGGGCAAAAGGCATATTGGTGTTTGTAACAGCAACCATCGGGATCTTACTGTTCACCGCGGCGACAATGCACTATTTCCTCACTAAAAACAAAGTGTGGGAAACCGCCGTGTTAGTTTTAGCTGTCTTTATGTTGTTTCGACCGGGCTTTTTTATGGAACGGATTTCGCCGAGTGAGCGGGATATTCTTCCTACTCAATTTGTACAAGCCCTTGAGCAATCGACTGTGGGCGAGACTTTCAAACTTAAAGTATCAGGTTTAAACCCTTATGGTAAAGCTATCGAGTTCTACTCTGAATTAAGTGTGCCGGAGGGCAATTCTGGGCAAGAACGGCTGAAAGCCCTCGGCTTAACGCTACTTGAGACAGGTGAAACCATTGAGATTGACGGACAATCGTCTGCAAAAATCATTATTGATAATGTAGAAATTGATTCTCCGGCAGCTAAAGTCGGTTTGAATTGGGATCAAACCATTCTGGCGGTCTCCGTACCACAAAATGCGTTACCGAAAGAATTGATGATGATACCGGCACTGCTATTGGCAGCCTTAGTCGGCTGGAATCAACGACGCCGCATTAAAAAATAGATGGTAAGCGGTTGGTTTTGAGGTATGATTTGTGGTGTGAAAGACATATGATATAATCGTATAGGAAGCCATGTTCAATCGCAAAGTGATCTTCGGGATCAGCAGCCACATTCTCATAAGGAGGAATACTGGTTCGTTTTTCTGATACTCCAAAATGACAAAACTGCAGGATTCAAGTGGCATTGCGGTTTGATGGTGATAATTTGGTGTTTTAGTGGGACGGGGATTGGCATTATATCTCCTTGGCATGTAACTAATCTATTTACACATTAGTTAATAAGTGTATAATGTACCTATACACAAAAAAGCAGTCTAAAATGATCGCTTGTTGGGGATTGAGGTTGAATGTCAGAGAATATTTTTGCAACAGGGGATTGAGCCCGTCTGCCCGCCGTTGTTGGTAGCCGTCGCCAAACTGATTCACTTTGCGGCGGGGTTCGTTTTCCACCGTAAAACCCGGTTGGGGGCAGAAAGGTAGGTGCTGTAATGTCATTTTCCTCCCCTATTTTGAATTTTTGATCAAATGCAAAAAGCCTTGTAAATCATCTAATACTGGTGGTACTGATTCATTATTACTTTTAGCTATATTGCTTTCTAACTCTGATAATAGTGCTATGATCTTATTTCGTTGTTCTTCTGATAAAACAGCGATAATGATGGTTAAAATTGTTCTATTATTTAAAGAGCGTGCATTAATTGTGTTATTCATAATTTAACCTCTGAATTACATTGCATACCGAGATAACTGACCACCTATTCTAAAATCCTTCATTTGATTTTGACGATACGTTGATCAGCAATTTTGTCGATTAACTCGACAGTAATTTGTAGGTCATTACCACTTTGTGTTGTATTTACCTCCGCCTGCATTGGCTTCCCATTATTGATCACATTGACACTCACATTTGGCTGTGAACCATACCGACTATTCATACTTGGCACTCTCGGCACGGCAACCCCGCCGCCACCGGAAAAGCCCCGTTTGCCGTAGTTGAGGTAATTGAGATAATCCAAGCCGAGACGGGCAGTAGCTTCTTTGGTGATCACATATTCGCCCCGATGCACAATCCCTGCAGGCGTATATTTTCCACCGTCTCCAGTGTAGCCGCCAGTGGCAAAGCCCATTTGAACGCTTTGTATTGTCGCTACAATATTTGCAGTTGCAGCAGCAACACTTGCCATTGCGGGTAAATTAGCAGGAAACGGGAGTGCTGCTGCATTTGCGATACCTTGTTGGATCTTGATGATACTTTCTGCGATAGCAAAGGCTTTTGATGTAGCAAACATCACCTTATAAATACCGGATTGTTTACCCGCTGCGTTCGCCATTACACCGGCCATTGTGTCGAAAGCACTACTCATCATATTAGCCGATTGGCTGTAATACTCTAGCTTGTCAATGATCTTCCAAAATTGAACCACAAAGATCCTTTAAAAGTGTTCCACTTTTATTATTTCTTAATTACGATGTTTAAATCGATAAGATTCA
>NZ_JWIZ01000038.1 GCF_001038205.1 Muribacter muris
TGCGACCGCTTAATCCCACAACAAAAGGGCGTTTGGCAACATCTATACCACCGTAAATGTGTTCGTTCATCGTAACCTGCCTTGTATTCGGGTACTATGCGTGCAACTGTACGGTTTTTGTGATGAATGTTATCGGCTCTCTAAGCTACAAGACGAAGTGCTTTCGAGGGACGCAACGAGATGCTGATAACGGGTTATGTTGCGGAGTATAACTTAATGTAGATATACAAGGGACACACTCCGTGTGTCCTTTATAAAAATCAAATTATTTCAATAGGTTAAAATCCGGACACATGCAGTGTGTCCCGACAAGCGAACAAAAAACAACTTTGTGCAACTGCTACATAATATTGTAATGTTGCAAAAAAAGCGGTCTGAACTGACCGCTTGTTGAATGGATAGGGCGAGTTACTCGCCCTTTAGTTGGCTTAATGGCTGTATTTGGTTTCGTCAAATTCCGGGAGCGGTTTGTGTTGGCTGCCAAGGAAGGTGTAGATAACCGGTAATACAAACAGCGTAAAGAGCGTGCCAATGCCCAATCCGGCTACAATTACCATTCCGATGCTAAAACGGGCGATTGCCCCTGCGCCTGAGGCGAACAGTAATGGGATAAGACCTGCGATCATCGCTGCCGTTGTCATCATAATCGGGCGTAGGCGAATGGTTGCTGCGTGTACAATCGCTTCAAAGCGGGATTTACCGTGATTGAGCTGTTCCTCTTTCGCCACTTCACACATTAAAATACCGTGTTTGGTGATTAAGCCGACCAGGGTAACTAATCCGACTTGTGAATAGATATTTAAGGTCGAGCCAGCGATTTTGGCGATGCCGAGAATGTTCATTACTAATAATGCACCGCTTACCGCAAGTGGTACGGAGACTAAAATCACCATTGGATCACGCCAAGATTCAAACTGAATTGCTAACACTAGGTAAATAATGACAACTGCCAGTGCGAAGGTCATCGCCATTGCGTTACCTTCCTGCACATATTGGCGGGCTTCAGCACGGAAATCGTATTGATAGCCTTTCGGCAGGGTGCGATCAAGCTCGGCTTTCGCCCAGTTTACCGCATCGCCGATTGAGCCTGCCACAACTCCGGCAATCGTTGCCGAGTTGAGCTGGTTCATTCTCGGTAAGCTGGACGGCTGGGTAGTCAGTTCCATCGTTGTGAATGAACCGAGCGGAATGGACGCACCACTGGCGGTGGTAACATAATATTTCATCAAATCTTCCGGATTTAGCCGGTCGTTACGCACCGCTTGCGAGACAATCGGATAAGCCCGGGAGTCAATATCCACACGGGTAATAATCGCACCAGATAGGAATGCACCTAATGTGCTGCTGACCTGCTGCATTGTGATGCCGTAGCTACCCATTTTTTCACGATCAAATTTCATACTCATTGTTGCCGTATCGAACTTGAGGTCGAGGCTTGAGAAGAAAAATTGACCGGAGGCTTGCGCTTTTTTGAGGAAGTCGCTGGCGACATCAGCTAATTTTTCGTAGCTGTCCGAGCTGGTTAGCACCAGTGAGAACGGTAAGCCGTTTTCACCGGTTGAAATTTCAGGGAACGCAATGGCGTTAATATCCATTCCGACCACACTTTTACCGGCTGTGGCAACGTCGTTGGAAATAGCGGCACGTTCACGGCTACGTTCATTCCAGTCTTTTAAGGAAATAATGGATAACGCACTGTTTCCGCCGTTGAAGCCTGCGATTGTCATCATCGCATCGACTTCAGGGATTTTCTGCACGCTTTCTTCAAATGGTTTGATTGCTGCTTGGGTGTAATCCAAATTGGTATTGGACGGCCCGTTGGCGATACCGACCACGAAGCCGCGGTCTTCCGTTGGGGCAACTTCGCTGGAGAGCGATTTGAATAAGAACGGTAGGCTGATAAAAATCAGCACTGCAAAGCCGAACATTACCCAACGCACAGACATCACCGCTGCCAGCATATTGGTGTAGCAGCTTGTCATTTTGTCTAACATTGCGTTGATACATTTAGCGAAACGCCCTTCTTCGTCGCCATTGTGGGCTTTTAAAACACGGCTGGACATCATCGGCGAGAGCGTTAAAGCCGCAATCCCCGAAATAAAGACCGCACCGGCTAAGGTTAAGGCAAATTCTTTGAACAATGAGCCGGTTACGCCCTCCATCAACGCCATTGGCGAGTAAACTGCCCCAAGGGTGATTGTCATCGAAATAACCGGCACGGCGATTTCCCGTGTGCCGATAATAGCGGCATCGAACGGGCTTTTGCCCTCTTTAACGTGGCGTTCGACATTCTCTAGCACCACAATGGCATCGTCCACAACCAAACCGATCGCTAAAATCAGGGCTAATAACGTTAATAGGTTAATCGAAAAGCCCATCATTTGTAGAATAAAGAGGACGCCGATTAAGGAAATCGGAATTGTAATAACCGGTACGATCATCGCCCGTAGTGAGCCTAAGAACAGGATAATCACCACTAACACGATTAACGTCGCTTCGCCGATAGTTTTGACTACTTCGTTGATCGAGCTGTTAATGGCAATGGTTTTATCGTACATAATCTGCCCGTCAATAGATTCGGGCAGGTTTTTGACGACCTGTGCAAACATCGGGTAAATGTCTTTGGCAACCGTCAGTGAGTTAGCGGTGGAAGCGGCAGAGACGGCTAATACCACCGCTTCTTTGCCGTCTGCGGTCGCACGGGCGGCATCGCTGGATTTATCCAGTTCTACTGTTGCAACGTCTTTGAGCTTGATTTGATTGCCCTCTGCCGTTGTAGCAAGCGTTACATTTTCCAGTTCGGAGACAGACGGCGTGGTCGATTGGACTTTGTTACGGTAAACCGTGTAGTAGCCGTTGGCATTGCCCGCCGCCGTTTGTAAGTTATTGGCACTCAATGCCGCTAACACACTTGCACCGGACAGGTTATTCGCCGCCATTTTGTCGGGGTCAAGCCAAATGCGTAAGCCGAAGGTTGCGCCGCCGAAAATATCCACGCTGGATACGCCGTTTACGGTGAAAAATTGCGGCTTCACTACACGGTTAAGATAATCGGTTACCTGTGAGGCGTTCAGCTCATCGGAAACGAAGCGGATATACATTAACGCATCGTTTGAACCGGTCGAAACGCTGATGGTCGGATCGTCAATCCCGCTCGGCAAATTAGAACGTACCGCATTCACTTTTGCCGAAATATCGGCAAGTGCAGTATTCGGATCGGTATTTAATTTCATCTTCGCCGTAACGGTGGTGGTACTCGGCGAGCTGGAAGAGGTCATATAGTCAATATTATTGGCTTGAGCGACCGCTTCTTCCAGTTGGGAGGTAACGAGTGCTTGCATCAGGCTGGCATCCGCACCGGAATAATTGACACTGACCGTTACAATGGATACGGTCATTTCCGGATACTCACGCACCTGCAATTTGTTGATCGATTGTAAGCCTAAAATGGTAATCAATAGGCTGATACAAATCGCCAACACCGGTCGTTTAATAAAAATATCGGTAAATTTCACGGCTTACCTCATTATAATTTATTCACGTTTGCCGGAGCGGTAACGCCGACTGCCTCTTGATCGGAGAGGCTGACTAACGCATTATTGGTTAAACGCTGCAAACCGCCGGTAACAATTAAATCGCCGATCTTTACCCCTTTGCCTAATTGCGCATAGATACCGCTGCGATCGAGGGTTTTTACTTCTACTTGCTTGGCTCGGAACATTTTATTCACATCAAGGCTTGGGTTTTGTTCCGCCATTTTGGTTACCATTGCTTTGTCTTCATCGGATAGCGGTTGTAAAACGTACACCGTTTCGCCGTACATTGTGTAGGTAACGGCAATTTGCGGCACGATAATCTGGTTTTTCTCGGTCGTTAATGCCACATTTAAACGAGCGAACATACCAGAGAGCAGTTTTTGTTGCCCTTCTTCGACAATCGCTTCTAAATTGATTAAGCCGGTAGCACGATCCACCGCCGGTTCAATCGCGCTGATTTTTGCTGGAAAGGTTTGTCCTGCCAGCGCATCGACTTGCGCCGTTACTTTTTGGCCGACAAAAATATGCTCTAAATCCGTTTGCGGCAAGGTAAAGCGGATTTTCATTATGCTTTGATCTTCCACCCGGACAATGTCCGTGCCGACATTGATATATTGCCCGACATTTACATTGACGATCCCCGCCACACCACTAAAGGGCGCATAGATTTGACGGCGTTTAATCGACTCTTTTAAAGACTCAATATTGGCGACTAACTGATCGTAGGCGGCTTGTGCATTATCCAACTCCATTTGCGAAGCACTTTTGCTGGCAATCAAATTACGATAGCGTTGCAAAGTGGCACGCACCGAAGGTAATTGGGCTTCGGTGGCCCGCAAGCTGGCGCGTTCGACCGAGCTGTCTAATTCCACTAATAGCTGCCCTTTTTCGACACGCTCACCCGATTTCACCAGCACACGGCTGACTGTGCCGCCGATTTGCGAGCTAAGCATTGCCCCTTGATTTGGGCGGATAGAACCCACGGCGGAGAGCATTGGTGTCCATTCCTGCGGTTGTACCTTCATCGCCGTTACTTGACTGACGGACTCCGGCATATTTTGGGCAAATTCTGCCTTTTTCTTTGCAATAAATTGTTGCATAAAAACCACCCCGCCAAATACGACAAGGACGATAATTAACATAAGCACAATGAAAATCTTCCGCCCGACACCGGGTTTTTGGCTTTTCGTTGTCATATTTTCTCCCTAAAATTAGTTTAAAATGTCATTGCTTTCCAAGTATGGTGCATCACGTCTTCCAACGTTTTGGCAGAAAACTGCGCCAATCCAACCGCTTGTAAGTGAGCGAGATCCAAAGCGACCCCTAGACTAAGTGAAAACAGCACTTCGCTCGGTAATTGGGCGATCACGCCCGCATCTTGCCCACGTTTAACGAATAAGTTCCACGTTTCCTGAGGATCGTTAAAACATTCGCCGATAATTTGTTGCAAACCGGATAACGCACGATATTGGTACAAATTGACCGCCACCGTTGGGTTATCCTGCAAAAATGCCCACTTACACTGCCAAAGTTGAGCGTACTGCTCTTGTAGCGGTAGCGTCAAATCCAAGCAGGTATAAGCGGTTGAACAAAAACGCTCGTATAGATCGTAGGCAAGCCGGTTGAGCAGATCATCTTTATTTTTGAAATAAAGATAGAGCGTGCCGGAGGCTAAGCCCGCCTCTTTAGCAATTTTGTGCATCGATAAATTTTGCAAGCCGTCTCTTGCCATTAGCAATTCGGTACTGGAAAGAATGTGGCGTGCCACTTCATTTAAAACAGGTTGTTTTTGCATAAATCCCCCTAAATGAACGGTCGTTCATTTTACTGATTTTCCGATTATTTACCAAAGTGCTAAGCGTAAAATTTTTGTAAATTACGCTGCCTCTTTTTTGCAGATTTTTGCGCCAAACCGCCCGCTTGCCCGCATTGAATTTACGCAAACGTTTGCGGTATAATTTGCAATGTTTATTTCAATCTATCTTACTAAGGAAACAGAATGACCGACCGTCCAATTCAACAGGCGTTACTCAGTGTGTCCGATAAAACGGGCATTGTCGAATTTGCACAAGGCTTAGCAAAGCGAGGCGTAAAATTACTCTCCACCGGCGGTACTGCGAAATTATTGGCAGACAGCGGGTTAGCCGTAACGGAAGTGTCCGATTACACCGGTTTTCCTGAAATGATGGACGGGCGGGTGAAAACATTACACCCGAAAGTACACGGCGGGATTTTAGGTCGCCGTGGCACAGACGATGCGATTATGCAGCAACACGGCATTGAGCGTATTGATATGGTGGTGGTTAATCTCTATCCTTTTGCACAAACTGTGGCGAAACCGAACTGTACCCTTGAAGATGCGGTAGAAAACATTGATATTGGCGGGCCGACAATGGTGCGTTCGGCAGCGAAAAATCATAAAGATGTGGCGATTGTCGTCAATAACTGCGATTTTGATGCGATTTTGCGTGAAATGGATCAACATCAAAATTCACTGACATTGGCAACCCGTTTTAATTTAGCGATCAAAGCCTTTGAACATACGGCGCAGTACGATTCAATGATCGCCAACTATTTCGGGCAAAAAGTGCCGCCTTATCAAGGGGCGGAGGAAGAGGATCTCGCCCAACCGTGCGGGCAATTCCCTCGCACCCTCAATTTGAATTTCACCCGTAAACAGACAATGCGTTACGGCGAAAACAGCCACCAAAATGCCGCGTTCTATGTGGAAAATGATCTGAATGAAGCCTCGGTTGCGACTGCAGTGCAATTACAGGGCAAAGCCTTGTCTTACAACAACATTGCGGATACCGATGCGGCATTGGAATGTGTGAAAGAATTTGACGAGCCGGCGTGTGTGATTGTAAAACACGCAAATCCGTGCGGTGTGGCACTTGGTAAGGATATTTTAGAGGCGTATGATCGTGCCTACCAAACTGACCCAACCTCAGCATTCGGCGGTATTATTGCGTTTAACCGGGAACTAGACGGCGCAACCGCCCAAACCATCGCCGATCGTCAATTTGTGGAAGTAATTATTGCACCAACCGTATCCGATGACGCAAAAACGGTGCTTGCGAAGAAGAAAAATGTGCGTGTGCTGGAGTGCGGTGAATTTAGCCCGGCGCAGCCACGCCTTGATTTTAAACGGGTAAACGGCGGTTTATTGGTGCAAGATGCCGATCAAGGCAGTGTGGAGATTGACGGTTTGCAATGTGTTTCAGAACGTAAACCGAGCCAAGCGGAAATGGAGGATTTACTGTTCTGCTGGAAAGTGGCGAAATATGTGAAATCCAATGCGATTGTGTATGCGAAAAATAAACAGACCATCGGCATTGGCGCAGGGCAGATGAGCCGTGTCTATTCGGCGAAAATTGCGGGCATCAAAGCGGAAGACGAAGGATTACAAGTTGCCGGTTGCGTAATGGCGTCCGATGCGTTCTTCCCATTCCGAGACGGTATTGATGCGGCGGCAAAAGTGGGGATTACTTGCGTGATTCATCCGGGCGGTTCAATGCGTGATCAAGAAGTGATTGATGCGGCGAACGAACACGGTATGGCAATGGTGCTGACCGGAATGCGTCATTTCCGCCACTAAACGTATTTAAAATAAAGCCACACCACCTTTGTGGGTGGCTTTGTTATTTGCAAAAAAGAGTCGGGAAACGACCGCGTACAAAACAGAATTTTTTATCAAAATCTTAGGAGGAACTTGTGTTCAAACAACTGCAACAAGTCGGTAAAGCATTTATGCTGCCGATTGCTATCTTACCTGCCGCCGGCTTATTATTGGGCATTGGCGGTGCATTATCCAACCAAGCGACCGTGCAAGCCTATCCGCTGCTCAATCACCCGACCATACAAGGCATTTTTCAAATTATGTCGGCGGCGGGCAGTGTCGTATTTGCGAATTTAGCACTGCTATTGTGTATCGGCTTGGGCATCGGGCTGGCAAAGCGGGATAAAGGCGTAGCAGCGTTGGCGGCGGTGGTCGGCTACTTGATTATGACCGGCACGATTGCCGCACTCATTCCGATTTTTTCACCTCAAACCAAAGGTATTGACACGGGCGTGATCGGTGCGTTGGTGATGGGGCTGATCACGGTGAAATTACACAACCGTTATCATAATATTCAGCTACCACAAATTTTAGGTTTCTTTGGCGGTTCACGCTTTGTGCCGATTGTTACCGCATTTGCGGCAATTTTGGTTGGCAGCATTTTCTTCTTAATTTGGCCGACCTTCCAACAGTGGCTGCTTTCTGCGGGACAGGCGATTGCCTCAATGGGGGAAATCGGGACATTCTTTTACGGCTTTTTAATGCGGTTAAGCGGCGCGGTCGGCTTACACCATATGATCTACCCGCTGTTCTGGTTTACGGAATTAGGCGGTACGGAAGTGGTGAACGGTGAAACAGTTATCGGCGCACAAAAAATCTTTTTTGCCCAATTGGCTGACCCGCAGCATCAAGGTCTGTTTACCGAGGGAACACGCTTTTTTGCCGGACGTTTTGACACAATGATGTTCGGCTTACCGGCAGCCTGTTTGGCGATGTATCATTGTGCGTTGAAATCACAACGGGCGAAGGTCGGCGGCTTATTTTTAGGGGCAGCATTGACCTCGTTTATCACCGGTATTACCGAGCCGATCGAATTTATGTTCCTGTTTGTCGCCCCGTGGCTTTATGTGTTCCACGCGGTGTTAGACGGTGTGTCGTTCTACCTTGCCGATCTGTTTAACATCACCATCGGCAATACGTTTTCGGGCGGTTTTATTGATTTCTTACTGTTCGGTATTTTGCAAGGCAATGATAACACCAACTGGGTGCGGGTCATTATTATCGGCTTGCCGTGGGCGTTGCTCTACTATTTCAGTTTCCGTTTCTTAATCCAAAAATTCAACGTGATGACACCGGGCAGAGCGGCGGAGCAGGAAGATGCACACACGCAAGCGGTAACATCTTTGACCGAAAATGCAAAAGCGATCATTGTGGCACTAGGCAATGCGGAGAACATTGAAAATGTTGATGCCTGTATCACCCGCTTGCGGGTAGCGGTGAAATCGGTCAAACCGGTGGATAAAGCCGCTTTGAAAGCGTTAGGCGCGATTGATGTCTTAGAAGTCGGCGGCGGTATTCAGGCGATTTTTGGGGCAAAAGCGGTCTTGTATAAAAGCGAAATTAACCAAATTTTAGGACGGGAAGATTAAGCGAAAGCCTAACGCTTTCTCTTCTTGACATTCCAATAAAGTGGCGTATAAATACCCATCAATCGAATATTTATACGCTACATAAATCGGAGGTGCGTGTTGAGCCAGTTGCAATCCCATTCACTTAGCCATAAAGATGTCATCATCAGTCAAATTAAACAAGAATTCTTTGGGGGTTGGCAACCTTTTGAAGTTGTGTGGTTATTACTGTTTATCGCTGCACAAATTGTCGTCTATTATTTCTATCCCGATTCCGTATTGGCGATGATTGCCGGTATTTCGGGGATCATCTGTAACGTATTTATTGGTAAAGGTAAGATCAGTAATTATGTCTTCGGGCTGATTTTTGCGTATAGCTATTTTTACGTTTCCCTTGGGGCGAACTATCTGGGCGAAATGAATACCACGCTTTATGTCTATATTCCGGCACAATTTATCGGCTATTTTTTGTGGAAACAAAATATGCAGCAGGATAAAAGCAGTGAAGCGGTCATCACCAAATCCTTGAGTGTTAAAGGCTGGTTAGGCTTGGTAGCGTTTATCGCCATCGGCACGCTACTGCTTGCGCAGGCATTAAAGGCAGCGGGCGGCAGTTCGACATTATTAGACGGTTTAACCACCATTATTGTGGTTGCTGCCCAAGTTTTGATGTTGCTGCGTTATCGTGAACAGTGGATTTTGTGGATTGTATTGAATATTTTGGCGATCAAATTATGGGCGGAAAATCCGTCAATGTACGTGATGTATGGTGCCTATTTGCTCAATGCGATCTACGGCTATTACAACTGGACGAAGTTGCAAAAATAGCTTTTTCACCGATAAATCAAAGGTTGAGGGTTCTCAACCTTTGTGTTTTCCGTTATCCTTGACACAATTTTTTCAACCTATTATTCCGTTTTGCAACTACCGCTGCCGATTCATCAAATTGATGATGACACTTTTGATAACTTCTATGCCGAAAATAGCTTGCTGCTGTTGGATTCGTTACGTCAAAATTTTAATGATGTACATCAGCCGTTTTTCTATATTTGGGGAGGCAAAAGTAGCGGAAAAAGCCATTTGCTCAAGGCGGTCAATAATCACTATCTGCTCAATTCCCTCTCTGCCAGCTATATTCCGCTGGAAAAATCCCACTATTTTTCACCGGGGGTATTGGACAATGCCGATCAGCTCGATGTGGTCTGTTTGGACGATCTGCAACTGGTGGCGGGCGATGAGGCGTGGGAACTGGCGATTTTCGATCTGTTTAACCAAATCCGAGAGCAACAGAGTTTATTCAATCAAGGGCGAAAAACGCTATTGTTAATCAGTGCCGATCAGCCGCCTAACCGATTGAATATCAAATTACCGGATTTACGTTCTCGGCTGACGTGGGGCGAAGTCTATCGTTTGGGCGATTTGAACGATGAGCAAAAACGCACGATTTTGCAACGCAATGCGCATAATAAGGGGTTGGAGCTGTCTGACGAGGTGGCAAATTACCTGTTAAAGCACATTGGGCGGGATTTGCACCGGCTCACCACCCAACTGGACTTATTGGATCGCGCCTCGTTACAGGCGCAGCGGAAATTAACCTTACCTTTCGTCAAAGCGATTTTAGGGCGATAAAATGGATCAACTCAGCTTAGTCAATCTTGCGTGTGAACGGGGCGAAACCCGATTATTTGAAGGCTGTCATCTGACCGTTTCAAGCGGGCAATGGTGGCAAATTGAAGGACATAACGGCATCGGCAAAACCAGTTTATTGCGTATTTTGGCGGGCTTGGCGGTGGCGGCAGAGGGGGAGGTGCGCTGGAATGACGTGCCGATCCAAAAACAGCGGGAACAATATTATGCCTCGCTCTTTTATCTCGGGCATTTTGCAGGTATTAAGCCGGAACTGACCGCTTGGGAAAATCTCCGCTTTTATCAAAAAATGCAAGGTTTGCCGTTAAGCGATGATCGCCTTTGGCACGCATTGAATAAAGTCTCGCTCATCGGGCGGGAAGATTTGCCCTGCTCCCATTTATCTGCCGGTCAGCAACGGCGGGTGGCGTTGGCAAAGTTATGGCTGACTGAAGCAACCCTTTGGATTTTGGACGAGCCTTTCACTGCCATTGATAAAAAGGGTGTGAGCGAGTTAATCGAGCATATCGAACAGCACTGCGAGCGGGGCGGCATAGCGATTTTTACCAGCCACCAAAAAGCCGACAGTGCCAAATTGCAGACGCTATCTCTGGATCAATTTAAAGTATAACAATGACACTTATCACCATTATTCAGCGTGAGCTGACCATTGCTTTCCGTAAACCTGCCGAGATTTTGAACCCTCTGTGGTTTTTTTTGATCGTTATCACAATGTTTCCACTCTTAATGGGCCCGAACCCCGAATTATTAGCTAAAATTGCCGCAGGGACAGCGTGGGTGGCGGCGGTGCTGTCCGCTTTGCTCTCGTTTGAACGGCTGTTCCGAGATGATTATGCGGACGGCTCGCTCGAACAACTGATGTTGCTGCCGACCGGCTTAGCCCAAGTCGCATTAGCGAAGGTGATCGCCCATTGGCTTTTAACCGGTTTGCCGCTGATTTTGCTCTCACCGATTGCCGCGATCTTATTATCATTGGACGTTAAAGTCTGGTTTGCACTGGTGCTGACCCTGTTACTCGGCACGCCGATTTTAAGTTGTTTAGGCGCGATTGGCGTAGCATTAACGGTCGGGTTACGCAAAGGCGGCACGTTATTAAGCCTGTTAATTTTGCCGCTTTTCCTGCCGGTATTGATTTTCGCTGCCGCCGTATTAGAAGCCGCTACCTTGAATTTAGGCTATCACGGACAACTAGCGATTTTAGGTGCAATGTTAGTGCTGGCTCTGACTTTTTCGCCCTTTGCGATTGCGGGGGCATTACGCATTAGCTTGCAGTAACACGCGGTGAGTTATCGGCAAAATTTTACCAATAATGAGGATTTTTTATGTGGAAGTGGTTACACCCCTATGCAAAATCGGAAACCCAATACCGATTATTAGGCAAAATCCAACCTTGGCTGGGCGGATTGAGCTTGTTGATATTGGCAACCGCATTTGTGTGGGGCTTGGCATTTGCGCCGAAGGATTACCAACAGGGCGATAGCTACCGGATTATTTTTATTCACGTGCCGGCTGCGATTTGGTCAATGGGCGTTTACGGCTCAATGGCTGTCGCCGCGTTGGTGGCATTAGTGTGGCAGATCCGCCAAGCTAGTCTGGCGATGATCTCAATGGCACCGATTGGGGCAGTGTTTGCGTTTATTTCGTTAGTTACCGGTGCGGTGTGGGGTAAACCGATGTGGGGCACTTGGTGGATATGGGACGCCCGCTTAACCTCAGCGTTAGTGCTGTTCTTTTTATATCTTGGCGTAATGGCACTTTATTCTGCGTTTCAAGACCGCAGCATTGGTGCGAAAGCCGCGGGTATTTTATCTATTGTGGGCGTGATTAACCTGCCGATTATTCATTTTTCGGTAGAGTGGTGGAACACTCTGCACCAAGGGGCAACGATTACCAAATTTGATAAACCCTCAATGGCGGTGGAAATGTTAATTCCGCTACTGCTTGCCATCTTCGGCTCAATGGTGTTTATGATTTGGTTTAGCATTTTACGTTACCGTAGCGCCTTACTGCACGATGAGCGTAAACGCCCGTGGGTACAAGCCTTAGCCGCACATTTTAAGGAGTAATAATGACGTTCCAATTTGATTCAATCGCCGACTTTTTCGCAATGGGCGGCTACGGTTTCTATGTTTGGTTATCTTACGCCATCAGCTTTGCAACCGTAGGCTTGCTGATTTGGCAAAGCAAACGGGAAATCCGCCAAACACTCCGCCAAACCAAAAAAGCCCAAATGCGGGAAGCGCAGCTTAACAAAACATCACAATAAAATAGACAAGCGCTCGGTTGAAGGCTATTTTTTGCCAAAACGGCATTACGGTTAGCGATATAGGCTCAATGACTGATTGATAGCGTTTTATTGATGGACGCTTTTAGTGTCCGATATTTTAGATGAAAAATCGCCGGCGATCTCTCAATCGCAAAAAATCGGCACAAATCGACCGCTTGTTGCGGTTAAAAGGAGTAGAAATGCGGCATAGCTTGACTGTTTTAGCGTTACTTCTGCCGTTGGCAGCTTGTCAAACGCCAATATCCAATCCCGTTGAACGCCCGCCCCATTGGGCAACGGTCATCAACAAAGCGAGTAATCTATACCGCCTTGATCAGCGTCTGTTTCGCAGCGAGCAATTACAGGCAACGGATTATCCGCTACTCAAGCAACAGGGGATTCGCACCCTGATAAACCTCCGTTTTTTTGATCGCAATGATGATAAACACGCCTTTGGCAATCAAGATCTCACCTTAATCAATACGCCACTTTTGACGTGGCACATTACACCGAGCGAGGTAGCAGGCGTACTATGGCAGATTGAACAAGCACAGCAAAGGGGCGGCGTGTTGGTTCACTGTTATCACGGCGCGGACAGAACCGGCTTAATTTCCGCAATGTATCGGGTGATTTACCAAAACTGGTCTATTGAGGAAGCCAAGCGGGAAATGCTTGAGGGCGATTATGGCTTTCATTCGATTTGGAAAAATATTGAGCGGCTCTTTAGTGCAGACAATGTGCAGCAAATCAAACAGGAATTGGCACGGCTGCGAGCCAATTAATCGTGCAAGTGCAAATTCAGGTTAAAAAACTGTGATACTTCTCACAGTTTTAGGTTTTGCTTATTATGCAAAATAGGGTTTTGTGATAGTGTGCAACTCTTGATATAAAATTGTGGGAGCAGATTATGACAACACCGAGTCAATTATCCACCGTAAAAGATAATCAAACCCTAAAAAGCAGTTTAATTTTGCTGTTTGATGTGGTTTTATTTTTTGTCTTATTGAATACTTTACCGTTTGAACCGCTGGCAAATAAAGGGCTTGCTTTATTGGCGTTTGTGGCGGTTTTATGGCTAACGGAAGCCATTCACGTAACGATCACCGCATTGCTTGTGCCGATTTTAGCCGTAGGTTTAGGGCTGATTGAATCGAAACAGGCGTTAGCCACTTTCTCCGACCCGATTATTTTCCTCTTTTTCGGCGGCTTTGCCTTAGCGACTGCACTGCATATTCAGAAATTGGATAAAATGATTGCCAATACCATTTTAAGAATGGCGGGAGGGCGTCTGTCTTTGGCGGTGGTTTATTTAATGGCAGTAACCGCCGCTCTCTCAATGTGGATCAGCAATACGGCAACCGCCGCAATGATGTTGCCGCTGGCAATGGGGGTATTGAGTAATTTAGATCAGCAAAAAGAGCATAATACCTATGTTTTCGTGCTGCTAGGCATCGCTTATAGTGCCAGTATCGGCGGTATGGGAACGCCGGTCGGTAGCCCGCCAAACGGCATTGTAATGTCGAATTTGGGAATGAGCTTTGTGGAATGGTTTGCTTACGGCTTACCGATAATGATACTGCTGATGCCGTTAATGTTCGGCGTGCTGTACATTGTGTTTAAACCGAATTTAAGCCAACGCTTTGAATTTAACTTTGAAAAAATCGAATTTAACAAAAGCCGTGTCATCACGCTTATCATTTTTGCACTGATTGCGCTACTTTGGGTATCAAGCAGCCATATTAACCCGCTGTTATCCGAGCTAATCGGCGTCAAAAAAATTGGCAGTTTTGATAGTATCATTGCGATTTTAGCAGCGATCTTACTCTGTGCTTCCAGAGTGGTAACTTGGGACGAAATTCAAAAAAATACCGAATGGGGCGTGTTGATGCTGTTTGGTGGCGGCTTAACCCTCAGTGCCGTACTCGGCAAAACAGGGGCAAGCAAAGTGATGGCGGACGGTATCGTCTTTCTGATTGAGGGAGGACATTTCTACCTAATTGGTTTAATCGTTGCTGCTTTCATCATCTTCCTCACTGAGTTTACCTCAAATACCGCCAGTGCCGCACTGTTAGTGCCGATTTTCATCTCAATTGCCGAAGCGTTAGGAATGCCGACGGTCGGTTTAGCAATGATCATCGGCTTAGGGGCATCTTGTGCCTTTATGCTACCGGTCGCAACCCCACCGAATGCAATCGTATTTGGCACAGGGCAGGTTAAACAGAATGAAATGGTCAAAGCCGGTTTTTGGCTCAATATCTTGTGTATCTTTGTGATTACAACCGTTGCATACTTCTTTTGGTTATAATCTCAAGATTTAAACAAGCGGTCGGTTTGCAGAAAAAGTGTGCAAACCGACCGCTTGCACCTCTTTGATGATAGCACCGATTTTGTTTCTA
Source organism: Muribacter muris (assembly GCF_001038205.1). Taxonomy (GTDB): domain Bacteria; phylum Pseudomonadota; class Gammaproteobacteria; order Enterobacterales; family Pasteurellaceae; genus Muribacter; species Muribacter muris. Next base: position 15,033 of record NZ_JWIZ01000038.1, read on the forward strand.
TATTTCCCCCATAATTTCAAGTAAAATAGCCTCCAATTTTTGTTAGAAGGAATATCCAAATGTCCACTCAATTTGTTTATACAATGCACCGTGTTGGCAAGGTTGTGCCGCCGAAACGGCATATTTTGAAAGATATTTCCCTGAGCTTTTTTCCGGGGGCGAAAATCGGGGTACTCGGCTTAAACGGGGCGGGTAAATCGACTTTGCTACGCATTATGGCGGGGATTGATAAAGAGATCGAAGGGGAAGCCCGTCCGCAGCCGGGGATTAAAATCGGCTATTTACCGCAAGAGCCGAAGCTCGAACCGCAACAAACCGTGCGTGAGGCGGTGGAAGAAGCGGTGGCAGAGGTGAAAAATGCCTTAACCCGTTTAGATGAAGTCTATGCGTCGTATGCCGATCCCGATGCGGATTTCGATAAATTAGCCGCTGAGCAGGCAGAACTGGAAGCAATTATTCAAGCGCAAGACGGGCATAATTTAGATAATCAGCTAGAACGTGCTGCCGATGCGTTACGCTTGCCGGATTGGGAGGCAAAAATCGAGCATTTGTCGGGCGGGGAACGCCGCCGTGTAGCACTTTGCCGCTTATTGCTGGAAAAACCGGATATGCTGCTGTTGGACGAACCGACCAACCACTTAGATGCCGAATCGGTGGCGTGGCTGGAGCGTTTCCTCCACGATTACGAAGGTACGGTGGTCGCCATTACCCACGACCGCTATTTCTTGGATAACGTTGCCGGCTGGATTTTAGAGCTTGACCGTGGCGAAGGGATTCCGTGGGAAGGTAATTACTCGTCTTGGTTGGAGCAGAAAGAAAAACGTCTTGCCCAAGAGCAAGCGGCGGAATCGGCCCGCCAAAAATCCATTGAGAAAGAGTTGGAATGGGTACGCCAAAATCCGAAAGGTCGCCAAGCAAAAAGCAAAGCGCGTATGGCTCGCTTTGAAGAACTTAATTCCGGCGAATATCAAAAACGTAACGAAACCAACGAACTCTTTATTCCGCCGGGCCCTCGCTTAGGTGATAAAGTGATTGAAGTGCAGAATTTGACCAAATCTTATGGCGATCGCACCTTAATTGACGATCTCTCATTCTCAATTCCGAAAGGGGCGATTGTGGGCATTATCGGGGCGAACGGTGCGGGTAAATCTACGCTGTTCCGTATGCTATCAGGGCAGGAAAAACCGGACTCCGGTTCGATCACACTGGGCGAAACGGTGGTGATGGCATCGGTCGATCAGTTCCGTGATGCAATGGATAACAGCAAAACTGTGTGGGAAGAAGTGTCGGGCGGATTAGATATTATGCGTATCGGCAACTTTGAAATCCCAAGCCGTGCTTATGTGGGGCGTTTCAACTTTAAAGGCGTTGATCAACAAAAACGGGTCGGCGAATTATCTGGCGGTGAACGGGGACGTTTACACCTAGCCAAGCTGCTCCAAGTCGGCGGCAACGTGTTGTTATTGGACGAACCGACCAATGATTTAGACGTTGAAACACTGCGGGCATTAGAAAATGCGATTTTAGAGTTTCCGGGCTGTGCATTGGTGATTTCCCACGACCGCTGGTTTTTAGACCGTATCGCCACCCATATTTTAGATTACGGCGATGAAGGCAAAGTTACTTTCTACGAAGGCAACTTCTCTGATTACGAAGAGTGGAAAAAGAAAACCTTTGGCGCAGAAGCTCTGCAACCGCACCGAATGAAATATAAACGTATCGCTAAATAGCAGCAAGCGGTCGGAATAGGCAAAAAATATGCAACAGCATCGTGATGTTACAATAGATTGACATCATCAAATATGCTAAAGACGCTATGCAGGCGGTCATTTATGACAGATACAGGCTTGCCGTCCACTGGATATTTATGTTGGGTGCATTGCATAAAAACACGGAAAACCGACCGCTTGTTTAACCCTTTCGATTAACAACGAGGTAAAAAATGGAAACGATTGAGAAAATCAAAAAACAGATCAGCGAAAACCCGATTCTACTTTATATGAAAGGTTCGCCGAAATTCCCGTCTTGCGGCTTTTCTGCTCGTGCGGTTGAAGCAGTGATCAACTGCCAAGTGCCGTTCGGCTATGTGGATATTTTGACTAATCCGGATATTCGTGCCGAGTTACCGAAATATGCTAACTGGCCGACTTTCCCGCAATTATGGGTAGAGGGTGAGTTAATCGGCGGCTGCGACATCGTGCTAGAAATGGCACAAAAAGGCGAACTACAAGCCTTATTGAAAGAAGTTGCGGAAAGACATCCAGCGTAATTGCTCTTAAAAAACGGCTCTGAGTGAGCCGTTTTTTATTTGACAGAGAAAGTCGTGAGCGTATATCAAACTATTGTGTCGATGTTTATAAAATCGTCAAAGAAACGTGGTGTGATTGAAAATAACAATAAACACCCCATATTTTTCCCGTTATACAAGCGGTCTGATCCCGCTTCTTTTTTGCAATTTTAAGAGGAACATTATGAGTACAAATCAAGAAACACGTGGCTTTCAGTCCGAAGTCAAACAATTATTACAGTTAATGATTCACTCGCTTTACTCTAACAAAGAGATTTTTTTGCGGGAACTGATTTCTAACGCTTCCGATGCGGCGGATAAATTACGTTTTAAAGCGCTTTCCCAACCGGAGTTATATGAAGGGGACGGCGAATTGCGTGTGCGGATTTCGGTCGATGAAACCCTTGGTACGCTTACCATCAGCGACAACGGGATTGGAATGAACCGTGAGCAAGTCATCGATCATTTGGGGACGATTGCCAAATCCGGTACGAAAGAATTTTTAAATGCGTTGGGTGCAGACCAAGCGAAAGACAGCCAACTGATCGGGCAATTTGGGGTAGGTTTCTACTCCTCTTTTATTGTTGCCGATAAGGTAACGGTTAAAACCCGTGCTGCAGGCGAAAGTCAGGGCGTATTGTGGGAATCTGCCGGTGAGGGTGATTATACCGTTGCCGATATTGAGAAATCCGGACGCGGTACGGACGTGATTTTGCATTTAAGAGAAGAGGAAAAAGAGTTTTTAAGCGAATGGCGTTTGCGTGAGATTATCGGCAAATATTCCGACCATATCGGCTTACCGGTTGAAATTCAAACCAAAGAATATGATGACGAAGGCAAGGAAACCGGTACAAAATGGGAAAAAATCAATAAAGCGCAGGCGCTTTGGACGCGGGCTAAAAATGAGATTTCCGATGACGAATATAAAGAATTTTATAAACATCTGAGCCACGATTTTGCCGATCCGCTCTTGTGGTCGCACAATAAAGTAGAGGGTAAGCAAGAATACACCAGCCTGCTTTATGTGCCGAGCAAAGGCCCGTGGGATTTGTTCAACCGTGATCATAAACACGGCTTAAAACTTTACGTTCAGCGTGTCTTTATTATGGACGATGCCGAACTGTTTATGCCGAATTACCTGCGTTTTATGCGTGGGTTACTTGACTCGAACGATTTACCGCTCAACGTTTCCCGTGAGATTTTACAGGATAACAAAACCACTGCAGCGTTACGTTCGGCACTAACCAAACGTGCGTTACAAATGTTGGAAAAATTAGCCAAAGATGATGCTGAAAAATATCAAACCTTCTGGAAAGAGTTCGGTTTAGTGCTGAAAGAAGGGGTGGGTGAAGATTTTGCCAACAAAGCGCAAGTCGCCGGTTTACTGCGTTTTGCCTCCACCCATTCTGACAGCAACGAGCAAGCGGTGAGTTTGAGCGATTATCTTGCAAGAATGAAAGAGGGACAAAAGGCAATTTACTTCCTCACTGCCGATAGCTATACCGCTGCCAAAAACAGTCCGCATTTAGAGTTGTTCAATAAAAAAGGCATTGAGGTATTACTGCTTTCCGATCGTATTGACGAATGGATGATCGGCCACTTGACCGAATTTGACGGCAAACCGTTGCAAAGCATTACCAAATCCGATTTGGACTTAGGTGAGCTCGCCGACAAACAGGAAGAGGAAGCGCAAAAAGCACAGGAAGCGGAGTTCGGTTCATTCTTAGAGCGTACCCAAAATTATTTGGGAGAGCGTGTCAAAAAAGTGGCATTAACCCACCGCTTGACCGATACGCCGGCAATCGTTTCAACGGATAATGATGAAATGACTACCCAAATGGCGAAACTGTTTGCTGCAATGGGGCAAACCGCACCGGAAGTGAAATACACCTTTGAGCTAAATCCGGAGCACGCAATGATTAAACGTATTGCCGACATTGCCGATGAAAGCGAGTTTAATGATTGGATCGAATTGCTGTTCGACCAAGCACTACTTGCCGAACGTGGCACGTTGGAAAACCCAACAGCGTTTATTAAACGGATGAATAGACTGCTTAGCGTCTAAATTAGAGCAATAGTACTTATCTGAGTGGTTAGATGATTAAGGTCTGACCACTTTTTTTATGTTTACTTTTATTTACTTTTAGTGTAACGGAAACTTATTGAATAAATATAGGATATTTTTATAATTGCCCCTATATTTCTGATGCAGTTCACAGGCATATCTCAATTTCTTTTCATTACTCTTAAGGGGTCAAAAATGGGTGTATTCGACTATAAAAAATATGGTGCGAAAGAGTCAGCAGAATTAATGACGGTAAGTCATAAATTAGCGGTTTACTCTACATTTGCTTCATACTTCTATTTACCAGCAGCCAAAATGCTTAATGGATTAGGAAACATTTCAGGCAACTGGTTTCCAAATAAAATTGAGATTGCTCCGCCGCCAAAATGGCGTGAGTTAATGCCTTCGGAATTAGGGTTACCGAATAGTAGTAAAGATATTTCGGGTTACTATACGATTGCAAGTACGGTAACAGGCAATAGACCAATTTCTGGTATGGGACCTCAGTCAAAAATCTTTGCTGAGTTTAACGAGCAAGGAAAACCGATTAAGATTGCTTTAGGTTGGGCAGGGACGAATGATTTATTAGATGTAGCCGATTATTTCCATCTCAACTCAGGAAAAATTGCACCTAATATGGAACCGCTGCTAAATGCTATAAAACAATATGGTATCCAAAATGGTTTGAGCGGTGAAGATGTTCTCATTACAGGTTATAGTTCCGGCGGAGCATTCACGAATATTATGGCAAAATATAGTGATAGTCTGGCTGGAGGTTTTTTCAAGAATAGTGATTATATAGGACATGCTTCTCCATTTATTTACGATAATCCTGATGTTATCTTTAATATGGGATTTGAAAATGATGCTGTCTTCCGAATTTTAGGTGATTCGCCGACATTTTCTCAAGCGTTAAAGGAGCTAAAACCTTGGTTAGTTAATCCCGATAAACATTTTAATTCCACTTCAGATAATATCATCCTATTCAATTATAGCTATGCGTCCTTATTTTGGCATCCTAAAGCACTATCTGTTTTAAATATTCCTCAAGGATGGGGGGCTCATTTTAGTGGTGTGATTACCGACGCAACTAAGCGTATTTCCGAATCAAAATTTTATGAATACACTCAGAAGCACAGTAAGATTATTGTTGATGCCTTACCAGCTCTGCCCCGTTTATTTGTATGGGTAAGAGATAAAACGAAAGTAGGTCATAAGGGCTATGGCGATCCTGCGTTTATCATTGGGAATGAACATAACAATTTATTACAAGGTAACAAAGGAGGAGATTATATTGATGCTAAGGGTGGTAATGATAAAATAAAAGTTGGTGCAGGAGCTGATGTTGTTGATGGAGGAGCTGGGATTGATACCCTTATTCTATCTGGACGTAGTAATCAATGGGAAGTTTATCGCCTAGAAGATAAAACACTCTACTTTAATTCAAAGTATCTTGGTTTAAAGGAAGCTTCAAATATTGAAAAAGTTACTTTTGACCGAGATCCACGCAGTAATGCCAAACCTTATGATATAACAGAGTGGGGATTATTTGATCATCGTTATCTGATTAAACATAAAAACAAAGATATTCATTATAAGAGTCATATAGAAGGAACGGATAAATCGGATGAATTAAGTGGTGCTGTTGTATTCGGCAAAGATGGGAATGATATGCTTACTGCAATTGAGCCGGGTAGTTTATTACACGGAGGGAAAGGGAATGATATCCTCATAGGTAAGAATGGAGATGATTATCTATACGGTGCCGAAGGGAATGACATCCTTTACGGTGGTGCTGGCAACAATGTTTTATATGGTGGTATTGGACACGATATTTTCAGCTTTGACGAAAAATCTACAGGTAGAACTGTAATCAAGGATTTTAATAAATATGCCGGAGATATGGATAGCCTATTATTTTCAAAAAGTTTATTTGAATCCTCAAATTCAGTGTATCAGGCAGCACGAAAAATTGGTAAAGATGTACATATTTCTAAGGACAATGTAAATGTAATTTTAGAAGATATCTCTCTTTACGACTTGCATGGGAATGTTGGAATCATTTAAGTATAATTAAATAGTTCGCCTTATAGGCAACTCTATAATGGGTTAAAGTTCTTCTTAGGATAAACTTTAACCCATTTTTATTGGGGCTGAAGTAGATTAGAAATTATGTTAGCCTATAAAAATGAAGATAATCCATTGTAAATTAAAGAAATCTTTACAGAAAAGCTCCTTGGATTTTTTGCACTAGAAGTGACGTCCCGTTCAGCTGCAAATATTCTCGGTATTCAACCTAACTCGGCGATTTTGTTTTACCATAAAATTCGTCAAGCCATCAGCTACCATTTATCCCTTAAAGCAGATGATATTTTTGAGGGAAAAATTGAGCTAGATGAAAGCTATTTTGGTGGTTATCGCAAAGGAAAAAGGGGACGAAGAGCGGCAAGAAAAGTCGTAGTTTATGGCATATTAAAACGACAAAGAAAAGTGTTTACCATTGTCGTTGAAAACACTAAGAGCGAAACGGTACTCCCTGTTATAAAAAGGAAAATTAAGACTGATAGCTGGGCTTATACCGACAATTATCGCAGTTATGATGCTCTTGATGTGAGTGAATTTCATCACGAGCGAATTAATCATTCAGAGATATTTGCAGAACGAGAAAATCACATTAATGGAATTGAAAATTTTTGGAGTCAAACAAAGCGATCTCCTCGAAAATATAATGGAATAAACCAAAAAAACTTTCCTTTGCTTTTGAAGGAATATGAGTTTCGGTTTAATGTTGGGATACCTAAAATACAACTCAGAACTTTGCGAAAATGGCGTGAAATTTAGGGCTAATCTACTTCAGCCCTAAATTTATTAATGCTCTCATTATGATTGAGTCTAAAGAAATTGACACATATGAGTTGGTGGGGTAATCAAACCTTTCAATTATCTTCGTATGCCTGTAGTAAATGTTCTTTTTGTTTTTTACCATTTAATGATAAATCACATTTACTGATAGGAAGCAATAAATACCATTACACCAAAATCACGATTGAAAAAAGTGGTATGAATAATTAATTAAGTTTAATTATTGATTTTGAAGAGAATTTAACAAAGATTAGAGGATTTTCTAAATATCGACGATTGTTTGAGGTGCGTAATGATATTTATTAGCTAACGACGGATGTGTTTTTTCGACTGAATAATTAACCCCAATGTCGATAGGATTTCATTTTGTTTAAAAATAGGGCTTAAAGCCTTTACTATAGGGCTTTAAACCGCTTTCATCACTATTACTCCTATATGACTGTCATTGGAGAGATCAGTAATCAACTAATGATTGTTGATCTGCGCCTTCTTTTTCGACAACTGGTTGGCTCATATGTTCACGTTTCAAACCAAGGTCTAACGCAATTCCGACCGCAATGTAGATGGTGGAGTAAGTACCGAAACCGATCCCGATCAACAATGCCAGCGAGAAGCTGTGCAGGGTTGGACCGCCTAACACATAGAGTGCAATTACGACCACCAATGTTGTGATAGAGGTCATCAAGGTTCGGGAGAGGGTTTGGCTTAATGAAATGTCCACAATCTCAGCAGATTCGGCACGGCGCACTTTCGGGAAGTTTTCACGCACACGGTCAAACACCACGATACTGTCATTCAGTGAGTAGCCGACCACCGAGAGAATGGCTGCCACGAAGGTGAGGTCAATTTCAATTTGCAGTAATGAAAAGACCCCGATAGTTACGATCACATCGTGGAATAACGCAATAACTGCCCCTGCCGCCAAGCGCCATTCAAAACGTAGCCCGACATAGATCAGCAACATTGCTAACGTGGCTAACGTGGCATAAATCGCCCCTTGAGTCAGCTCTTCCCCGACATTTGGTCCGACAAATTCAATACTTTGAATATTGGCGTTGGCGTCCAATTTTTGGTGAATCAGGTTCATCACCGTTGTACCGACATTCATATCCCCTGCGGAAGCCGGCAGGCGAATCATTACGTCTTTTTGGCTGCCAAAGGTTTGCACCGTTGCACTTGGGTAGCCGTTTTCTTCCAATAATTCACGCACTTTACCCAAATCGGCAGGCTGGGAGAAGTTAGTTTCGATCACCGTTCCGCCGGTAAAATCCAATCCCCAGTTAAAGCCTTTGGTGAAAATGGTAAACAGGCAAAAAATTGTGATTAAAATGGAGGAAATATAACCAAATTTGCGATAGCGCATAAAAGGCAGCAAACGGTAAGGGAGTTTGATCTCCACATCTTTTTGGGTTTTTGTATCCATTTGATTGTCCTTAAATCCAAAGTTTTTTCACGCGCTTACCGCCATAGACCCAGTTTACTAGCATACGTGTGCCGGTAATGGCGGTGAACATTGAGACGATAACCCCTAACGCAAGGGTAATGGCAAAGCCTTTTACCGGCCCTGTCCCGACGGCGTATAAAATCAAGGAGACCAATACGGTCGTGAGGTTCGAGTCGAAAATACTGGAAAATGCGCCGTTATAACCTTCGTGAATCGCCTGTTGGATTGAACGCCTGTTGCGTAATTCTTCCTTAATCCGTTCGTAGATCAGTACGTTGGCATCAATCGACATTCCCACCGCTAATACGATACCGGCAATCCCCGGCATTGTGAGCGTTGCACCAGTCAAAGACATCAACCCAACGGTTAAAATCAGGTTCGCAATCAGGGCGGTGCTGGCGAATAGACCGAATACACGATAATAGACCAAGCAGAAGAGAATAGTTAAACCTAAGCCGAGTAAGCCGGCTTCCATTCCCTGTGTAATATTATCTGCACCTAATGATGCGCCGATAGTACGTTCTTCCACGATGACGATAGGCGCAATCAACGCACCGGAACGGAGCAACACGGCGAGGTTTTGCGCTTCCGCCGGGCTGTTAATGCCGGTGATTTGGAAATGGCTACCCAAACGGGAGTTGATCGTCGCCACATTGATTACTTCTTCGTGTTTTTCGAGAATAACTTTGCCGTTGGCATCTCGGCGACCGGAATCTTTAAATTCGCTGTATAAGGTTGCCATTGGTTTGCCGACTGCACTTTTAGTTGCATTTGCCATTAAATCGCCGCCGGCAGCGTCAAGGGTGATGCTGACTTGCGGTAATCCCCGTTCGTCCGTACCGGAGGTGGCATTGATAATATGTTCGCCGCCCAATACTGCCTTACGGAAGAGTACGACCGGATAGCCGCTACGATCCGATTTTAACTCGGAATCTGTCGGCACAATCCCACGGCTTGCCTGCTCGGCATTCGCATTGGTATTGACTAGACGGAATTCTAAGGTTGCCGTTGCACCGAGAATTTCTTTCGCACGGGCGGTATCTTGCACCCCCGGTAGTTCGACTACGATTCGATCAGCTCCTTGACGTTGAATAATCGGTTCGGAAACGCCTAATTCTTCAACACGCTTACGTAAAATGGATAAGTTCTGTTCAATCGCAATATCACGGGATTCCGATAAGCCTTGTACAGACGGTGAGAAGCGTACTAAGGCAGGTTCAATAAAGGCAGCTTCTAGGGTGGTGTGATTGCGGCGAACGTAACGCACCGCTTTTTCGGCGGTTTGCGCATCGGCAAATTCAATTTCCGTGCTGTGATTTTCGCTTTTACGGATCGCTTTATATTGCAGCTTCTCTTTGCGGAAATTGTTGCGTAACGTATCTTGTAGCTGTTCTTGCTGCTTTTGCATTGCGGTGTTCATATCCACTTCCATTAGGAAGCGTACCCCGCCTCGCAAGTCTAAGCCTCGTTTCATCGGCTCGCCGCCGATTGAGGTCAGCCATTGTGGTGTTGCCGGCGCAAGATTGAGTGCTACGGAATAGCCGTCGCCTAATACTTCGGCAATTTTTTCTTTTGCCGGCAGTTGCTGCTCGTCTTTTTCCAAACGAACTAAAATCGAGCCGTTTTCAAGGCTGGCAGCTTTCGGCGTAATATTTAACGTCTTGAGTGCAGATTGAACTTGGGTGAGCGTATCTGCGGACGCTTGTTGTCCTCGTGTGCCTGAAATTTGCACGGAAGGATCTTCACCATATAAATTTGGAAGGGCGTATAAAGCACCAATGGCGATCACGAAGATCACCATTAGGTTCTTCCAAAGCGGGAAACGGTTTAACACAATAAGTCCCCTGTCTTAACGGAAAGAATTAAAGAGATTTGAGTGAACCTTTTGGTAACACTGCCACAACGAAATCACGTTTGATTGTTACTTCGGTCGTATCGTTTAATGCAATAACGATATTGTCATTGTCTGCGGCGACTTTGCTAATTTTGCCGATTAAACCACCGCTTGTCAGCACTTCATCACCTTTTGAGAGGCTGGCAAGTAACTCACGTTGTTGTTTTTGGCGTTTTGCCTGCGGGCGATAGATCATAAAATAGAAAATCAAACCGAAAACAACCAAAATAAAGATCATTTCCATTCCGCTGCCTTGTTGCATATAAAGCTCCTAAAATCAATAAGTTATTACATTCTTTTAACATTATCCTACAAAGGATAACATCAAATAAAATTACCGTTTCTAAACAGAAAAACGAGCAATAAAATAGCACAAAATCCCTCGTTTAACGAGCAGAAATTGATAACAATCACAGATCCGCTCTGTTCGGCAAGCATTTTGCATATAGAATGACACATATTGTTACGTTTATACTTAAATTCAACCATAAAGGATAAAAAATGAAAAATTTTTCCGTACAAGCGGTGCTTTTCGGTCTCTTTTTTGCAAACAGCGTGTTTGCCCACAATGTGCAACTCAATGCGCCCTTACCGAGTGCAAAGGTAATCAAAGACGGTGAATTGATGATTGAGGATAAAGAAATTATCTATAAGCCGTGGTCGTCCGCTCAATTGAGAGGCAAAGTGCGGGTGGTGCATCATCTTGCCGGCAGAAGCAGTGTGAAAGAGAAAAACCAACCTTTGATGGCGGCAATTAAAGCCGCGGGTTTTAACCGTAATCACTACCAAACCACCACCATTATCAACGCTGACGATGCGGTTATCGCCACCGGTTTATTTGTGAAAAACAGTGCGGAAGACGGTAAACGCCAAAATCCACATTCGCAAGTCATTCTCGACCAAAGCAGCCAAGTAAAAAAGGCGTGGCAGCTCAAAGCGAAAGAGAGTTTTATCGCCGTATTGGATAAGCAAGGCAAGGTGCAATTTGTTGCTGAGGGGAAACTGTCTGCCGATCAAACCAAGCAGGTTATTGAGCTAGTCAAACAGTTGCTCAACAATTAAAAAATGCGGGCGTTGAAAACTCACCGCCCGTGATAATTAACAAAAAATCCCGCTAATCCGACCGCTTGTCGTCAGTGGTATCGGGCTTTTCGTCTTCCGCTTTTTCATTTTCGTCCAATTTTGCCATTGCACCCTGAATTGTATGCTGAACATCGAGGGAAATCAGCCCACGCAACAGATCCTCAGTTGCTTGAATTTTTTCCACAACAGCATTGCCCTGCTCATCAAAATAACCCTGTGCTTTTAAGCTGGTACTGAACGTCGAAAAGAGTGCCTTATCGAAAAATTCAGGGGCGTTAATGCCGTGTAATACGGAAAGGCGTTGAGCGATAGAACGACTCTCTTTTTCCAACGCGTTGCGCTCAATCTGCGGTTGCTCCATTAAGATACTCAAGCTGATATAGTAACGTTGCAACAACTCTTTCACACTGGCGGCGTGAAGTTGTAATGTTCTGATCCGTTGGCGATTGATGACGAACATTCCGCTCTCGTTTTTAATCAGATTTTGACGGCAGAATTCGACTAAAATCGCCTCAATATGCGTACGCACTTGTTCGGCTTCAAAATGCATAAATAGCTCGGCTTTCAAGAACGGGTAAATGCGTTGTACGCTTTGTAAGATCAAATCTTTTGACACTGCTTCGTGATGCAGCACAATATTTGCCACCAAAGACGGCAAGACAAAGAGGTGCTGAATATTATTGCGATAGTAAGTCATCAACACTGCCGAATGGCGTTCCAATCGAATAATCTCGCCGAAGTTATCTTTTTCCGAGATCACGCCGGAACGTGGGAGTTGAATGACGTGATCCAGCATTGTTTCGGCACTGTCGTTCGGCAGCGTAATGTCCGCCGTATAAGGCACATTCCGAAAGAGTTGAAGATAGCTTTCCACCTGTTCTAACAACTGCTCTCGTGTCAGCGAGCGTTGGCGGGAAGCCAGTAGCACCGAGCCGATAAGATTTTTCGCATTTACCGCCGCTGCATTATTGATATGGATCATCACCTGTTTGGCAATGGATTCAACCGCACCGTTCAACCATTTTGGACGGGCATTATCACTTTCCGCCTCTTTCCATTCCGGAAAATGCTGATTGAGGTAGTGGTTAAGCGAAATGGGTTCACCGAAATTCACATAGCCTTGCCCTAAGTTACGCAATTTTTTAATCACCCGCAACACTAAGCCAGCATTCTCTTTCTCCTTTTCTGCCCCCCGTAGCTCTTTGGCGTAGGTGTCCACCTCTAAAACGTGTTCATAGCCGATATAGACCGGCACAATGCTAATCGGGCGTTTCAGCCCACGCTGCAAGGCTTGGAGGGTCATCGACATCATTCCGGTTTTCGGTTCGAGCAAACGGCCGGTGCGTGAACGTCCGCCCTCGATAAAATATTCCACCGAATAGCCACGGTAAAACAATTCCGCCAAATATTCACGGAAAATGGTGGAGTATAAGCGATTGCCTTTAAAGGTTCGGCGTAGGAAAAACGCACCCCAACTTCTAAAAATCGGGCCGGCAGGCCAGAAATTCAGGTTAATGCCCGCCGCAATGTGTGGTGGCACTAAGCCTTGATGATATAAAATGTAAGACAATAACAAATAGTCCATATGGCTACGGTGGCACGGCACATAGACCAGCTCGTGTCCCTCCAGCGCTAATTTACGCACCCGTTCGGCATATTGTACATTGATGCCCTGATAGAGTTTATTCCAGAGCCAGCTCAGCACTCGGTCGGCGGTACGCAAGCTCTCGTGGCGCACATTAGCGGCAATTTCATCTAGGATTTTTTCTGCGGCTTTGCGGGCTTTTTCCGGCGAGCTTTTTGGTTTTTGTGCCTCGTCCTCAATTGCAGCTAAAATCTCCGGTGATTGTAATAATTTATTGAACATTGCTTGACGATCCGGCAGACGAGGACCGGTTGCAGAATAACGCTGCTTGGCAAAGTGCATTTTTGCCACACGGGCTAATTTTTGGGCGATACCTTTATCCGCACCGTATTTTGCAACCATATAGCGTAAAGAGACCGCTTGTGAGAAGCGGACGAAATTATCTCGCCCGAACCAAATCATTGTGATGACACGTTGAAACAGCCCTAACAAACGTAACACCGGTAACCCTTTCTCTTTCCCCGGCGCTCTACCCCATAACACCGACACAGGCACAACTTGAATATCCAACTGGTCATCAAGGCGGTTAAGATCGAGATAACGGTAAAAAATCGATTCCGTTTCGCTTTTTACCCCTTTGGATTTAAAAAAGCGGCGACCTTCGTCCAAAAAGACAAAACGTGGCAGGCTTTGCCCCTGAATTTCATTATGTTCAAGGGGATCGGGTAAACCCTGAGCCAAGCAATTTTTTTGCAGAATAAGTAAATCCGTCTGCGAGGTATAGGGCAGCACATAGACTATCGGCTGCTCCCGTTTTAGCCCCAATTCCTCAATCGGATCGGTTGGGATTGCCCGTGATTTGACTAACAACGAAAGCGGTAAATTTAACGCTTTACGGTAGATATTCAACAAGGTGGACATTTTAGAAATCCTTTTTGAATAATTATGGTTGAATTTGCCGATTTTAGCATAAATTTATGGAATAAATCCCAATTTGTTAGTTACAAATGCGTTTTTACTGTATATAATACCAAAAATTTCTGTATATAAAGACAGTGAGGTAATTATGGCTCGTCAGCACCTGACAGCACGTCAGCAAGAGATTTTCGATCTTGTCAAACATCATATTGAAACGACCGGAATGCCGCCGACACGGGTTGAAATTGCGCGTGAAATCGGTTTTAAATCCCCAAATGCCGCCGAGGAACACCTCAAGGCACTTGCCCGCAAAGGCTATATTGAAATGCTTTCCGGCACTTCTCGAGGCATACGGATTTTAGTCGATACCGATGCCGCTAATGATGACGAAGGCTTGCCGTTAATCGGCAGAGTTGCCGCCGGTACGCCGATTGAGGCGATAGAGCATATTGAAGATCACTATCCGGTTAAAGGGGAAATGTTTAATCCGGCTGCCGATTATTTACTGAGAGTAAACGGCAATTCAATGGAAAATATCGGCATTTTAGACGGCGATTTGCTCGCTGTGCATAAAACTAACGTCGCCCGTAATGGACAAGTGGTCGTGGCTCGTGTAGATGATGAAGTAACGGTCAAACGGTTAGAGAAAAAAGGCGGCTTGGTCTATCTGCACCCTGAAAATGACGAGCTAAGCACTATTGTTGTCGATCCGGAAGTCTCTTTTATTGAGATTGAAGGCATTGCGGTAGGTGTGATCCGTAGTAACGCTTGGATGTAGCCCTGAAAGCGATTTCTAATTTGTCAGAAAGCACTCTAAAAATGACTGCTTGAAATGTTATTTCGCCGCTATAATAGGTATTTCTTATCGCAAGCGGTCAATTATCATTTATTTTTTACAAATCCCGATTGAAAACCGTCGTAGAAAGCCCCAAAATAGCGGTTTCTTTTTTACTAGGAATAACAGGGCAAATATGAACATAGCAGAATTTCATCAAGCAATCGAAAGTGTGTGGGAGCGGATTGAGGAAGAATTGGATAGACAGGGGTGTGATGTCGATTGCGAAGTGCAAGGGGCGGTGATGACACTCACCTTTGACGATGATTCGCAAATTGTGATCAACAAGCAAGAAGCAATGCTTGAGTTATGGCTGGCGAGTAAACTCGGCGGTTTCCATTTTGCCTATCGGGACGGTGAATGGCTTTCGGCGGAAAACTGCTCTTTTTGGCAACATTTAGAAGAGGCAATGGCACGCCACGGGGAAACGGTTTCCTTTAGCTAATGGCGTTTTCCGCATTACTTGATCCCAAAGCGGTACTGCAAAACGTTTTTGGCTACCAATCTTTCAGGCAAGGTCAATCGGAAGTGATTGATGCTGTGCTAGCAGGTCAAGATTGCTTGGTGATTATGACAACAGGGGGCGGAAAATCCCTCTGTTATCAAGTGCCTGCACTTTGCTTGCCGGGGCTGACCTTGGTAATTTCGCCGTTGATTTCGTTGATGAAAGATCAGGTAGATCAACTGCTTGCCAATGGTGTCGAAGCGGGTTACCTCAATTCCAGCCAAAGCCTTGAAGAACAGCAACGGATTGAACAGAGAGCGATTTCAGGTCAGTTGAAGCTGCTTTATCTCTCGCCTGAAAAAGTAATGACCCATAGCTTTTTTCAGTTGGTGTCTCACTGCCATATTAGTTTAATTGCGGTCGATGAAGCCCACTGCGTTTCACAATGGGGCCACGATTTCCGCCCTGAATATACACTGCTGGGCGGTTTGCGAAAAACCTTTCCCAACATACCGCTTGTGGCACTAACAGCGACGGCGGATCCGACCACAAGGGCGGATATTATCCAACATTTACAGTTGCAAAATCCCCATTGTTACTTGGGCAGTTTTGATCGCCCTAACATTCGCTACACCATTCAGGAAAAATTTAAGCCGATGGAGCAGCTGATTAAATTTCTCCAAAGCCAACAGGGCAAGAGCGGTATTATCTATTGCAATAGCCGTAAAAAAGTAGAAGAGATCAGCGAAAAACTTGCAACACGCCGCTTTGCCGTGATGGGTTATCACGCCGGAATGACGGTTGGACAGCGAGAGACCGTCCAAAATGCGTTCCAACGAGATAATATTCAAATTGTGGTTGCCACCGTGGCTTTTGGAATGGGGATCAACAAGTCGAACGTGCGTTTCGTGGTACATTTTGATTTACCCCGCAGTATTGAAGCCTATTATCAAGAAACAGGGCGAGCGGGACGGGACGATCTACCGTCCGAGGCGGTGCTTTTTTACGATCCGAGCGATTACGGCTGGCTGCATAAGGTTTTACTTGAAAAGCCCGAAACGGAGCAACGCCAAATTGAGCAACATAAATTACAGGCGATCGGCGCTTTTGCCGAATCTCAAACTTGCAGACGCTTGGTTTTACTCAACTATTTCGGCGAATCTCGCCAAAAACCGTGTGAAAACTGCGATATTTGCTTAAACCCACCGAAAAAATATGACGGCTTAATTGATGCGCAAAAAGTGATGTCGGTGATTTACCGCACCGGACAGCGATTTGGGCTACACCATATTGTTGCGGTATTACGCGGATTAAATCACCAAAAAATCCGTGAATTACAGCACGATCAACTCTCTGTTTACGGTATCGGCAACGAAAAATCGGCGGAATATTGGATCAGTGTGATCCGTCAGCTCATTCATCTCGGCTTAATTAACCAAAATATTGTTAATTATTCCGCCTTACAATTAACGGAAAAAGCACGTCCCGTGTTACGTTCGGAAATTGTCCTTGAACTTGCCCAGCCACGCCTTGCTCTGTCCGGTACAGCCTATCTACAAAAACAGCAATCGGCAAAACGTTACGATAAAGATCTGTTTGCCCGCCTGCGTTTTCTGCGTAAGCAGATTGCCGATAAAGAGAATATTCCGCCTTATGTGGTATTTAACGATGCGACCTTGCAGGAAATGGCTGAATTTTTGCCGACAACGGCAGCGGAAATGCTGGACATTAATGGGGTCGGCGAGCGTAAATTGGAACGGTTCGGCGGTGCATTTTTATCCCTAATTCAAGAACATCAACGAGCTCGGCAGTAACAAGCGGTCGGTTGTAGCGCATTTTCGGCATATGTAGCCAAATGCACAAAATAGATATTTACATATAGGGAAAATAGTTGGTAAAAAGTGTATTAAAGTTTTATAGTAATAGGATTTTAAGCTCTATTTTTAAAATGAGACAAAAACGTACTTTTACCGATATTTGTCAATACAGTAGTATGGTATTCAAAATAATCTTCAGTGCTATAAATGCTTTCATTGTAATAAAACACTTACCTTTTAAAAAATGAAATACTTCCGACATTGGAGCTGATTATTTAGTCGGAAAACAAATACATAAGCTATTAGCTAATAAATATTATTGTACACCTCAAACAATTCGTCGATATTTAGAAAGCTCCTAAAGCTTTATTAAATTCCCCTTAAAATCAATAATTAAGCTGAATTATTCATACCACTTTTTTCATTATGATTTTGGTGTAATCGTATTTATTGACAGTTTCTCAACAAACGTGATTTATTATCAAATGGCAAAAAAATCAAAAAGGATGTTTACTACAAGAAAGCAATCAATGACTTTTGATAGCAGACGTGAAAGGTTTGATGGCTCCGCTAACTTAAATGTGTCAATTTTATTTAGCTCCCATCATAATGAGAGCATTAAGAAATAAGGAAAAGCATCAATCTTATGTAGGAGAGAATTGAAAACAATGATACAAACACTAAGAATACGTTCAAACAGTGAATGTTATTTACAATTCATTATTGGAAAATAAAGCATTAATAATTTTTAAATGAGGGCTAGGAGAAATTGAATGAGTTTGGTTATTTACCCTGTAAATATCGTCATATTGAAGTACCTATGCAAGTCTAAAACGTTATATGGGTATATCTTATGTATGAGAAATCTCTTAAATTAAATAAAAAAGACAGTAAGGATAGAAAGGTTGTTCAAAGCAGCAAAGATATATTACGTCCAAATAGTGGCTTAATAAGAGAATGTAAGGAATTATTTTTTCAAGGGATTTTAAATAAAAGAGTTGATGGAAATTACTAAAAATAATCATTACTAAATTTTTGTTCCAGCTACCTAAATTTGATATTTCCCTTTATCGCCAATATCAAAATGCAGCGGCATTCGCCATTTTTTAAAGGTCAAAATGGCGAGTAAAATGAATGCGGTAATGCGAAAAAGATCGATAAAGAGGTCGGCTTGCGTTATCAATGACACCCATAACAACGCAAAGATGAGCGGTTGAAAATTTAAGCCCGTGATGCGAAAGCAGAAATACTCTTTATAGCATAGCCCGCCGATCACTAAGAAAGCCGCACCGAGTGCCACTTCGGGTAAGCCGAAAATGTGGCACAGTAAACCGCCCCACATTACAAATTGGAATAACAACCGGAAGGATTTAAGGTAAAGATGCAGTGAAGAAGCCAGCATCACGCCGCTCACCAAAAAACCTAATTGGGCAATTTCAGGGGTGTATTTGAGCCAAAATAACATTGCCAGTGCGACGGTTAAGCCACTACGATACAGGATCACCGTGAGAATATCCCAGAGATCCATTGGGGATTGAATATGCGGATCAGCCATTATCTTGCCCTGTGAGAGAGATAAATTGTTGCTCGGTCAGCACCTTAACCCCTAATTCTTCCGCTTTAGCTAATTTTGAACCTGCTTTTTCGCCGGCAATCAGAAAATCCGTTTTGCTAGAAACGCTGCCCGATACTTTGCACCCCAGCCCTTGCAAAATAGCTTTGGCTTGATCCCGTGTTAGCTGTGTGAGCGTGCCGGTTAGCACAACAGTTTTATCTTTTAACGGATTATCCGCAATCTCTTGTTTCACCACCGTTTGCCATTGTACCCCTTGATTGATCAGATCCGTAACAACTTCAACGTTGTGCGGTTCTTGCCAGAATTGGAAGATACGGTTCGCCACCACTTCGCCGACATCTTGCACCTGCTGTAAGCTATCAAGATCTGCTTGGCGAATGGCTTCTAATGTGCCGAAATGGTTGGCGAGATTTTGCGCAGTCGTTTCGCCGACATCACGGATACCTAAGGCAAACAAGAAGCGGGCGAGAGTGGTGTTTTTTGCTTTTTCGATGCTCTGTAACGCATTGTGAGCGGATTTTTCCCCCATTCTGTCTAAACGCATTAAGGTTGTCTGATCGAGCTTGAACAGATCGGCAGGAGTATGCACTAGCTCACGGGTCATCAGTTGCTCGATCAGTTTTTCACCTACGCCGTCAATATCCATTGCTTTACGGGACACAAAATGCTTTAACGCCTCTTTGCGTTGTGCCGCGCAAAACAGCCCGCCGGTACAACGGGCAACGGCTTCGCCTTCTACCCGTCTAATTGCCGATTGGCAGACCGGACAAGCGGTCGGAAAATGGATTTTTTTTGCATTACTTGGGCGGCGTTCTGCTACCACGCCGACGACTTGCGGAATTACATCGCCGGCACGGCGGATAATAACCGTATCTCCGATCGCAATGCCGAGCCGTTCGATTTCATCGCCGTTGTGAAGTGTTGCGTTACTGACGGTTACACCGGCGACAAATACCGGCTCTAGCTTGGCAACCGGTGTGATCGCCCCGGTTCTGCCGACCTGAAATTCCACATCTTTGAGCAAGGTCATCTCTTCTTGAGCAGGGAATTTGTAGGCGATCGCCCAACGGGGGGCACGGGAAACGAAACCAAGTTTTTCCTGTAATGCAATGTCGTTGATTTTTAGCACGGTGCCGTCAATGTCGTAACCTAATTGGCTACGTTTTGCCTGAATATCGTGGTAGAATTGCAACAGCGCAGCTTTGCCTTTGGCTAACCGAATTTCCGGATTGATCGGAATACCAAGATCTGCCAGCCATTCTAGGCGGGCAAAATGGGTGTCTGGCAGCGGTTGCTCGCTTTCATAAATGCCGATGCCGTACGCATTCAGCACTAATGGGCGTTGGCGGGTAATTTTCGGGTCAAGCTGTCGGAGTGAGCCTGCCGCTGCGTTGCGAGGATTGGCAAAGGTTTTTTCCCCTTTTTGTAGGGCGTTTTCGTTAAGTTGTTCAAAGCCTTTTTGACGCATAAAAACTTCGCCCCGCACTTCTAAAC
The DNA here is from genome assembly GCF_001038205.1 of Muribacter muris. GTDB lineage: Bacteria > Pseudomonadota > Gammaproteobacteria > Enterobacterales > Pasteurellaceae > Muribacter > Muribacter muris. The sequence continues at coordinate 35,338 of NZ_JWIZ01000038.1, forward strand.
GGGCTGGCGGTGTGTCGGTATGCAATTTGAGCGGCACGTTGCGAATGGTGCGGATATTGGCGGTAACGTCTTCGCCCGTTGTGCCGTCCCCACGGGTTGCCGCACGGGTTAGAAGCCCGTTCTCATATAAAATGCTCACGGCTAAGCCGTCCAGTTTCGGTTCGCAGCAGAAAGCCAGATCATCGGCATTGACGGATTGACGATCTTCAATACGGCGTAAAAAGCCCTCCAAATCATCATCGGAAAAAGCATTGTCTAACGAGAGCATTGGGATTTCGTGGGTTACTTCAGCGAAACCGTCTAAAATTTTGCCGCCGACCCGCTGGGTTGGGGAATCTGGTGTGATCAACTCGGGGTGCTGCCATTCAAGACTTTTGAGCTGGTTCATTAAACGATCATATTCGGCATCCGGCACGAGCGGGTTATCCAAAACGTGATAATGATGTTCGTAGCTGCGGAGTGTTTTGCGTAATTGTTCGATTTCAATTTGGACTGACATTGTCATTTTCTCGATAAAAAAGACCGCTTGCAAGCGGTCAGATTAGGTTAAAACGTTGCAAATTACTGCTGTGATACCCTTAATAAATACTGCTGGCGGGCATTATCGTCAAACAGTTGGTGTTGATCGGTGAGTACGATACCGTTCATTGCACGGGCAAAGGTTTCAACGGAACGGATCATTGAGCGTAAATTGACTAAATCATTGCCGCTACCGGACGGTAACTGCATAAAGAAAACCAAGCCGACCGTGCTGAATTGGCTGATTTTGTCCAGATCGAAAATGCCCGGCTGCATCATATTGGCAACGCTAAAAAGCACAGGGCTGTTGGCGTTGTCTAAATGGCGGTGGAAAATTTGGTATTGACCGTATTGGAAACCAAGTGCTTCCAACTGCTGCACGATGTTCTCGCCATAGAATGGCGGCTGACCGTCTTGAGCCACCACATAGAGCGTAATCAAGCCGTTTTCAATCGGTTGAGCGGCAGGGGCTGGCTCGGCGTTTAACGGCTGCTCAATATTCGGAGTCGGTTCGGCAACGACCGGTTCACTGTATGCTGGTTCGGCGTAGTGCATTTTCGGCTCGGGTGTTGCAGAAAACGGCGTTTGTACGGGCGCTTGCGCATCGGATAAACGGATTTTAATATTTTTGACATCTTGCTCGACTTGCTGCTGCACCTGCTGTTCGGCAATGGCTTGGTCGTTCGGATAGGTTGCTTGAAAAGCACCATTTTGCGGCTGAAGGCTTGCCGGAATATCCGTTTGCGAGCTATGGCTGATCGGGGTTGAAGGCGGTCGAGTAGAGAAGGTGTTGGAAAATACCCGAGATTTTTCACGGCGTGCAGACCAAAGGCTGTAGCCGATTAAAATCGCAATCAGCAATCCTGCTAAAATAAAGAAAAGAATATGATTGTCCATTTTGCCCTCTTTAGCTGAAATAATAATGAAATTTACACTTTCGCACTTTGCGAAAAAGTCTCGCATAGCTTACCATATTTCCGTTGAAAATTTTAATTTTTAAGGTTTGATTGATGTCTTCTCCGTTTGCTACCCCTGAAAGCCAAGCCAGTGCCGGCTTTCACTATTTTATCTACGGCTGGCGATTGATTTTGCAACGCAAACTAATGCCTTTTGTCGTGTTCCCGATTGCGATCAACGCTGTGTTAATGATCGGGCTGATTTGGCTCTTTTTTGCCCATATCGGTGGTTTGCTCGACAGCCTGCTGCCGTCGTGGTTGGAATGGTTAAGCGTGATTTTAATCCCATTGATTTTCTTAATGATTTTGGTTGCGTTTTACTTTGCATTTACCACCCTTGCCAATTTCATTGCCGCCCCTTTTAATGCGTTGCTCGCAGAAAAAGTCGAGCAGCAACTAACGGGGGAAACGCTGACAGACACCGGGTTTGGCGAGCTACTTAAAGATGTACCGAGAATGCTAAAACGGGAATGGCAAAAAATGTGGTATAGCTTTCCTCGCTTAATTGCCCTATTTTTATTGGGATTTATGCCGGTGGTCGGGCAAAGTATTGTGCCGGTTTTAACCTTTATTTTTGGTGCTTGGCTATTGGCGATCCAGTATTGCGATTATCCTTTCGATAATCATAAAATCAGTTTTGCCCGTATGCGCAATGCCCTTGCCCAGCAACGTGTGATGAATTTTACGTTTGGGGCGTTGGTCAGCCTGTTTACAATGTTGCCCTTTGTCAATCTAGTGGTAATGCCCGTTGCCGTATGCGGTGCAACGGCAATGTGGGTGAAAGAATATCGCCGTTTTTTCCTTGGAGAATCGTCAGATGAGTTTGGTGGCGGATCTTCCGGTTCAACTTTAATCATCAGTAACAAAAAACCGAGCGGAAATCAGTTGGTGGAACGATAATTTTTTAGGGTTTAAAGGCTTTCAAGATTGAAAGCCTTTTTATTTACTTGAATACAGACATCAGTCGTTTTTTACACAAAATAGTTTGCGTTTTTTTGTTCAATCTATTATATTGCATACAAATGAATACAAAAAATGACAAATAAGTTCAAATAATTATGGCAACTAATCGAATCCCTGTGAGCGTCCGAATTAGCCAAGACGATGCGAATTTTATTGCGGGTTTACAGTTAGAGGGTGCACATACCCCATCAGAGAAAATCCGTGAGTTATTAACGCAGGCACGGCTTGCCTATACTCAGCCGCAAAATTATCAATCGGCATTAAAGCAGGCGGAGCAATTTTTGCAAAATGCGAAGCACGATGTATTACAAGCGGAGAAACGGCTTGGCGTACATTCACATATTTTAGCCCGTTTGTTTGAATTATTGCCGGATTTAACGGCAACATTGGCTGTCAATCTGGACGATAACATCACACTAGACGGCTTGAAGCAATACGAACAAGAGATAATGTGGCGAATTGTACGTTTAATGGACAGTATCTTGCAGTTGGCAGTGATTGGCAAAGGTTCGGCTTATGACGATAAGGTGCTTAACCAATTAGAGAATACATTGAAATTGGCACATATTATTACTGACACCCAGCAAAAACAGGAGGCATTATGAGCGAAACATTAGCACGGCGGGTCGGGCGTTTAATCAGCGGTGGGTTTCACGCCGTGATAGATGCGGCGGAAAATCTCGCACCGGAAGCGGTAATGAATGAGAATATCCGAGAAGTTGAACAGGCGATTGAGAGTGTGCGTAGCGAGTTGGGTAAAGTCTTGGTACAAAAGCACCTCACAACAAAAAAACTGCTGGATGAAAATAACCGCCATACGCTCTTGGCGGACACCATTCAGACGACATTAAAGGCAGGGCGAGATGATTTAGCCGAAACAGGCATTGCAGAGCAAATGGATATCGAAGCACGTTTGCCGATCTTGGAAAATAGTCTAAGTGATTGTGCAACTCAAGAAAAGGAGCTAGAGCGTTTTATTGTTGCGTTACAAGCCAAACGCCGAGAAATGCAAAATGCTATCCAAGAATGGAAGCAGAGCCAGAAACAAGCGGTTACACACGAAGCAATATCTGCAAATAAGCTCAATCAAATCAACCGTGAGACCGAGCGAAGCCATAATGCGTTTGAACGCATTTTAAAGCGTCAAACAGGTATGGGACTAAATCCGAGTGATACGGCACAGTTAGCCAAATTAAAAGAGTTGGAAGAATTAAACCGAAGCCAACAAATAAAAGCACGCTTGGCACAGTTAAAAGCCGCCGATATGATTTAGGAAGTGCCTATGTGGGAACTTATTTTTGTACCGCAAACCCAAATTTTCGGCATTGCAATAATGGTAATGTTGCTGTTGGGGATATTGGAAGTAATCAGCCTTTTATTAGGTGGGAGCAACGATTGGTTGGATAATCTACTGCCGGATAGTTTAGCGGATCATATCCACCCCGATGTTGCTTTGGATACGGCAGATGCCGGATTATTTATTCGCTTTTTAAGCTGGCTTTATATCGGCAAACTGCCTTTATTGATGCTAATGGTACTCTTTTTTGCCTTATTCGGTATTGTTGGGTATAGCCTACAAGCGTTGATTTATGCGCTATTTGGGGGGTATCTGAATATGTGGCTGGCAGCGCTGTTAAGTTGGGGGCTTTGCCTACCGCTTGTTCGCTGGAGCGCAGGTGGTTTATACCGCATAATGCCAAAAGATGAGACAACCGCTATCGATGTGGATAGTTTAATCGGAGCAGTCGCAACGGTTGTACTCGGTACGGCAACATCAGGTTCGCCGGCACAGGCAAGGGTGAAAGATAAATATCAGCAACAGCACTATATTTTGGTTGAACCCGATGATGACGGTGAGCTGACGCAAGGCGACTCTATTTTAGGGGCTGTACTAGATAACTAGGGAAATCTAATTTCAGGTTAGAATAATCCCTATGAGAAGAAGTCGTTTAAGTCAGTACAAGCAAAACAA
>NZ_JWIZ01000039.1 GCF_001038205.1 Muribacter muris
ATGAATCTTATCGATTTAAACATCGTAATTAAGAAATAATAAAAGTGGAACACTTTTAAAGGATCTTTGTGGTTCAATTTTGGAAGATCATTGACAACATTTTGCAACTAAATGTCTATTTTGAGAACTAGATCACATAACATTTTATTAACAAATATTGATCCAAGTATTAACTGGTTATAAAGTAGCGTGCAACGACGAACAGCGGTACAGTCCGTCCTATCTTAATAAATTGAATTTGGAGGAACGCTATGCACTCGCAACAACAAACTTTTAAACCGACAGATGAATTTCGCCGACAAGCCAATGTGTCCGGTTTGGAAGATTATCAATCCCTCTGGGACTTTGCGGATAAGGACTATTTACAGTATTGGGCGGATCTTGCCCGTGAGCTTATCACGTGGAAAAAACCGTTTATGCAGATTTTTGACGACAGCGAAGCACCGTTTTATAAATGGTTTAGTGATGGTACTTTAAATGTGTCCTATAACTGCTTGGATCGTCATCTACCGGATAAAAGCGATAAAATAGCGTTAATTTTTGAATCGGACTTCGGGCAGGTTTCCCAATTTACCTATGCGCAATTACACAATCGGGTGTGCCGCTTTGCGAATGCGCTGCGTGAGTTAGGGGTGAAAAAGGGAGATCGGGTCATCATCTATTTGCCGATGATTGCTGAAGCGGTGATTGCAATGCAGGCCTGTGCTAGAATTGGGGCGGTTCACTCGGTGGTGTTCGGCGGCTTTTCGGCGGGCGCATTGCGTGATCGGGTAGAAGATGCCCAAGCAAAATTGGTGATTACCGCAAATGCAGGCTTACGGGGCGGGCGGATTATTCCATTGAAAGAAACGGTGGACGAAGCGCTCGAATTAGGGTGTAAAACCGTAGAAAATGTGGTGGTGTATCACCGTGTCAATATTGATACCCCTTGGAAAAAAGGGCGTGATCTGTGGTGGAACGAATTGTCCAAAAATCAGCCTGCGTTCTGTGAACCGGAATGGATGAACGCCGAAGATCCGTTGTTTATCCTCTACACCTCCGGTTCAACGGGCAAGCCGAAAGGCGTAGTGCATAGTACCGCCGGTTATTTATTAGGGGCGACAAACTCGTTTTACTCAATTTTCGATCACAAAGCCGATGATGTGTATTGGTGTACTGCCGATGTCGGTTGGATCACGGGGCATTCTTATGTCTGTTATGGCCCGTTAGCAAATGGCACAACGCAGATTATTTACGAGGGCGTGCCGAATTATCCCGATGCGGGACGGATTTGGCGAATGATCCAACGCCACAAAGTTACCGTGCTTTACACCTCGCCGACCTTAATCCGCTCTTTAACCCGCTTGGGCGATCATATCCCGAAAAAATACGATCTCTCATCGCTACGTTTGCTCGGTAGCGTGGGTGAACCAATTAACCCGGCGGCGTGGCTGTGGTTCTATGAAGTGGTCGGTGGTAGCCGTTGCCCGATAGTCGATACTTGGTGGCAAACGGAAACCGGTTCGATAATGTTGTCCCCAATGCCGGGCGTTAACCCGACCAAACCGGGATCGTGCGCCTTGCCGTTGCCGGGCATTATGGCGGATGTGGTCAATGAACAGGGGCAGAAGTGCGAGGTGGAGGAAGCTGGCGCATTAGTGATTAAACGTCCGTTCCCGTCAATGTTACGCACCGTATGGGGCGATCCGGAACGCTATAAATCCAGCTATTTCCCACAAGAATTTGGCGGTAAATATTATGTTGCCGGCGATTCGGCGCAACGGGATAAAGACGGCTATTTTTGGATTTTAGGGCGTACCGATGACGTATTAAATGTGTCCGGACATCGTTTAGGCACGGCGGAAATTGAATCGGCATTAGTCGCTCACGAAAATGTCGTAGAAGCGGCGATTGTCGGTAAACCGGACGAGATCAAAGGCGAAGCGGTGGTTGCCTTTGTGGTACTGAAAGGGGTCAGACCGGAAGGCGAGCAAGCCAAACAGCTTGCTGAAGAATTGAAACTTTGGGTATCGAACGAAATCGGCAAAATTGCCCGTCCGGAAGATATTCGTTTTGCGGATAATTTGCCGAAAACCCGTTCCGGCAAAATTATGCGCCGTTTATTGCGTTCGATCGCGAAAAACGAAATGATTACCCAAGATATTTCCACCCTTGAAAATCCGCAGATTATCGGGCAGTTACAACAACAGATAATGTAATCGTTCGACATAATAGAAAGGACATCATTTGATGTCCTTTTTTGCATAAATCGATATGATGTGCCACGGCTTATATCATTTGTTTTAATAGCGGACGCCGGTATGCGCTCCTTGATTTGAATGAAACTAGCCGTGTTGTTGTCAAAAATGCGTGAAATCTGACCGCTTGCAATTATTTGCGGAAGTAGTGTAACAGCGGTTCAGGCTGCTGAATAAACGGGGAGAGATCTTTTTTGTCGGGATGGCCAATATAAGGGATTTGCCCCAGTAACGGTGCGTCAATTTTCTGGGTCAAAAGTTGGATTAGTTCGGCATAATGGCGTAAGCCGGGGTTAATCCGATTTGCCACCCAACCGATCAGTTCTACCCCCTGTTGTTTGATTGCCGCTGCAGTTAAAAGGGCGTGATTGACACAACCCTCTTTAATGCCAACCACCAAAACGGTCGGCATTTGGTTTTCTTTCACCCAGTCGGCAAAGCTCAAATCTTTATTGATGGGGGTTAGCCAGCCGTAAGTGCCTTCAACCAAAACGTTATGATAGTTCTGTTTTAAACGGGCGAGATCACCGTTGAGCTTGCTCACGGAAATATGGCGTACGGCGTCCAGTGCGGCAAATACCGGCGTGCTGGAGTGAATAAATGAGTAGCTGTTAATTTCCCGATAATTCACGGCGGTCGGGCAACTTTGCTGAATAATCAGCACATCACTGTTATTTTCGCACGCATAATCGTCTTGATTCGGCTCGGTCGGCAGGGAATCATCTCCGCCGCAGGCGATCGGTTTATAGCCGACTACCGGAATGTCGTATTGGGCTAAGGTTTGGAGTAACGCCCGTGTTACAATGGTTTTTCCCACGTTCGTGTCCGTACCTGCAATGAATAAACAAGGCATAATCTTCTCCGTTAAGAAACGGTTACAAAATTCGGTATAGTTTAACGAAAAAGTAATAAAAGAATAATGTTCTCGATCAAATTCTTTGTATTTTTATTTAAATTCAATGAGATTTTTGAGCAGATTGCCTTTATAGATACCGAGTTTAATCGCCACTGCCGGAATGAGCGGGCTGTTCCAATCGTATTGGCTGGTAACGAGATCGATATTCAGATCGTGGCGCAGTAAATTTTGCCCTAATTTTGCCTGTACCCGCTCAAATAGCGGGGTCTTAATGTGTAATAACGGGCTGTTGAGCATAATTTTTTCGGTGGAAAAAATATTGATCAAATTCATCAGCATATAGGCTAAATTGTCGCTAAGATGTTCTAAAATCGCGAGAGCGTGCGGATTTTGACGTTCTACACATTGACAAAACCACTGAATTTTCGGTAATACGCCCTCTTGTGTATTTGGCAGATAGCGGTCGATCAAGCGGGTTAATGCCGGAAGGGTAACTTGATTAGCCAGTTGGAAACGCTGCATTTCGTCCATTTCAGCGGCAATTTCTTCACTTAACGGCGAGAATTTCGGCATTATCATTTTATCGACATTCATTCGCTTATGTTCGTCTTGATGCAGTAATTTCCCCTTGAGCAGCACACTGAGATTGATGGTGTCGTCCAGTTGTAAGAAAATCACATTATCGTTGCTAATCAAACTGCCGAGGGTGGATTCCGCTAAAAACCACAGTTGGAAATGTTCGTTCAGTAGAATGGGGCAGTGGAACATTTCTGCCAGTGAGGTAGAGAGCGGGCATTGCACAGAATGCTGCCCTAGCTGTGTGATCGCCGTTTTCTCCGCATTGATTTTGCCCAGCACGCTGATGGACACTGCCAAGATTTGCGCCTGATCAAGCGGGTGGTTTGCCATAAAATGTTGCAAACGGGCAAAAATCGCTTCGGTAAGGTGCGGATATTCCGCTTTATCCACGGTATAATCCGCCTGTTGTACGGCTTGACCGTTTAGCTCGCACAGGGAAATTGCTAATTTGTTTGAAGAAATTGTCAAACAGACAAAGTGCCAATAAAATGGCGAAACGGAAAGTCCGACCGCCGGACGACCTCGGGACGGCAAATTTTGCGATGCCCGCTCTAAAATAAATTTATGCTCGATCAAGGTTTTTGTCAGCATTGTCATTGAGGCAGGGGCAAAGCCGGAAAGTTTGGCTAAATCGGTACGGGAGATCAGTTCAAATTGTTCAACTAAACGGAAGACTTTACCTAAGTGTTGATATTTATACTCGTTCGATGATGTTTTCATTGGGTTCGCTCCATACGATAATTTCTTTATTTTGCTAACTTTATTGAGAATAGCAAATGCTTTGTTGCAAGAATGAGAGCCAGTTCACAAAATTATTTTGTCGGATAAATTAAATGGCGAAAAGTGAACCCGTAGGCAAACTAAATAAGGATAAAAATGGCTAATAAACTCAATTATATCTGGGTCGAAACCGATCAGAAACTGGCGGAAATTTGCCACAACGCTTGCCGCCAGTCTGTTGTGGCACTGGATACGGAATTTGTCCGCACCCGCACCTATTACCCGAAATTAGGTTTAATCCAACTGTTTGACGGGCAAAATTTATGCCTAATCGACCCGCTTGCGATCACCGATTTCTCACCCTTTGTCGCATTATTGGCGGATAATAACGTGCTGAAAGTGCTGCACGCCTGCGGAGAGGATCTTGATGTTTTTCAGCACGCTTTCCGGCAATTACCCCAGCCGATGTTAGACACACAGGTGATGGCGGGCTTTGCCGGACTAGGCGTGTCCGTTGGGTTTGCCAAATTAGTCCAGCACTATTTTGATATTGCACTAGATAAGGGTGCATCACGCACCGATTGGCTAAAACGCCCGCTCTCCGATATTCAACTGCAATATGCAGCGGCAGATGTCCATTATCTGTTGCCGATTTATCACCAGCTCAGTGCCGCACTGCAAGCAAGCGGTTGGCAGGTGGCAGTAAAAGAAGAGTGCGAAGGGCTAATGGCAAAACGTACCCAGCTGCTTGACCCAAATGATGCTTATAAAGAGATTGGCAATGCGTGGCAGCTCAAACCGCAACAGTTAGCAGTGTTGCAAATTTTAGCCAAATGGCGAATGGAAGAAGCACAGAAACGGGATATCGCCCTTAATTTTTTGGTAAAAGAGCAGGGATTGTGGCACATTGCCAAGCACCAGCCGAAACATACTTCCGCCTTACTGGAATTTATGCACCCGAATGAAGTGCGTATTTACGGCAAAAAGTTGCTCTGGTTGGTGGAACAGGGCAGAGCCGTTGCGCCGGAAAATTACCCGCCGCCGATTACCCGCCTGATTGATGAAGCGGGCTATAAACCAATGCTGAAAGTGTTGCAAAAGGCCTTACCGGCGGCAAAACCGCCTGCACTTGCCGATGAATTATTTGCAACTAAGCGGCAGCTTAATCAACTGTTTAAGTGGCATCAAAACAGGCAAAACCCTGATAAATTGCCCGAATTACTGACAGGCTGGCGGGCGGAATTTGGATGGAAATTGCTGAAAAGTTTGGAAGACGGCTAAAACATAAAAGAGAGGAGGGTAAACCCTCCTTTTCTTACTTTTCTGATATTCATATTGAAATAACAGTTTGTACGTTTGTAAAATTTTCCCATTGCAAGCAAGCGGTCTATTTAGGAGGAAAATCTGCAATATTACATCATAACGGATAGATGACATTATAAAACAGACGCCAGCGTAGCGTCCCTACGTTCAAACGTGATGTTGTATTTCCCCAAAAATAATATTTTGTTCAATTATAGAGAATTATTTTATTCGTTAATTTCTCGCCTTTTCCTTCAAATGTAGGGACGCCACGCTGGCGTCCGTTATAAATCAAATCGTTTTGTTTGTCGAAAACGGTATGGTGTTTTTAAATCGTGGGCGCTAACTGCTCAACTCATCGGCAATGATTGACGCTTGTTCCAGTACTCTGGCGATGGCTTCCGGTTCTTGATCCGGCGGGTACTTGTAGCGTTTTAGCGTGCGGCGGACAAGGGTGCGCATTTTGGCACGCACGGCTTCTTTATATTGCCAATCAATCGTGGCGGATTGGCGTAGTTGGGCAGTGATTTCTTTCGCTAGTGCTTTCAGCGTTTCATCACCCAGCCCCTGTACCGCACTGTCGTTTTTTATCAACGCATCATAAAAGGCGATTTCCGCCGGAGAAAGCCCTAATTTTTCACCCCGTGCTAAACGTTCGACAAAATCTTTGCCTAAGCAGATAAGTTCCTCCAACACTTCAAGCACCGATAGGCTTTGATTATGGTATTTCGTCAAAGCCTCTTTAAGCCGTTGTTCAAAGTCTTTTTGGGCGGTGATATTATTGGCGGCTTTGTCTCGAATTTGCTGGGCAAGGTAACGTTCTATTGCCGTTAGCCATAGGTTTTGGGTTTGGCTGTTTTTCACCATTTCCAAAAATTCGTCCGAGAGCAAATTCAAATTCGGGCGATCTCGGTTCAGCAGTTCGAGCAAATTCACCGTGCCTTGTGCTTCCACCGCCTGATCGAGCAGTTTCACCAGTTTTAATTGGCGATCTTCTGCATTACAAGCGGTCGGATTATCTTCTTTTTTGGTAATAATGGCTCGCACGCCGTCAAAAAATGCCAATTCCCGCCGATAGGTTTGTGCTTCCGACAATGTCCCGCAGAGTTGAAAGCCCTTTTTCGCTGAACTGACCGCCCGCAAGAACGCATTTTTGCGTGGGGTCGGGGTTTTCTTTTCGCCTTCGCTCGGTTCGCCGTCTAAGCCAAGAATGTGGTTGGCAGCTAGCAAAATTTGTTGGTAGAGCAAACGTTCGTCCGTGATTTGCAAAGAATGGAGCAGATCGAACCGCTTGTTTTGCACTGGGGTAGCAAATTGCCCACGGATAATATCAATATGCTCACGCATTTTATCCAACACCGTTTCGAGATTATGCACCATTTTGCCCTTGCCGTTCGCTTTGCTGTATGTTTGCATCGCTTTTTCCAGCTCGCCGGTCAGCCCGATATAATCGACCACTAAGCCACCGTTTTCTCGGCTTTTGTTGCGGAACACCCGATTGACCCGTGCGATAGCCTGCATCAGATTATGCCCGCGCATTGGTTTGTCGATGTACATTGTATTACAGCAGGGGGCATCAAAGCCCGTCAGCCACATATCCCGCACAATCACGACCTTGAGCGGATCATTTGGATCTTTAAAGCGTTTTTCCAACGTTTTTTTATCTTGTACGGCATAGATATGCGGCTGCATTTCGGCAGGATCACCGGCACTACCGGTCATCACAATTTTAATTTGCCCTTGCTGAAGATCATCAGAATGCCAATCGGGGCGGAGGGCGGTAATTTTGTCGTACAATTTCACACAAATTTGACGGCTGGCAACCACAATCATCGCTTTGCCGTCCATTAGTGCGGTACGTTCTTCAAAATGGCTGACGAAATCGCTGGCTAATTTTTCCAAACGCCCGTCCATTCCCATCAGTTTTTCCATTAGCCGAAAGTTGTAGCTTTGCTCGTCATCAGTAAATAGGTTTTCGACTTCTTGTATGCTGTCATTGAATTTCAGGCTCTCTTTGAGGGGAATTTGGCGGCAGTCGTAGAAAATCGGCACGGTTGCGCCGTCTTCCACCGCATCGCTAATATCATAAATGGAGACATAACGCCCAAATACGTCCTGCGTATCCTTATCTTCAAGACTGATCGGCGTGCCGGTAAAGCCGATAAAAGACGCATTTGGTAGCGCATCTCGTAAATGTTTGGCGTAGCCGACTTTGTAATTACCTTGCTGTTTGTCAGTATTGACGTTCATACTTTCCGTAAAGCCGTACTGGCTGCGGTGGGCTTCATCGCTAATCACAATAATATTGTGGCGGTCATTAAGCATCGGGTGACGTTCTTCGCCCGCTTGCAAACCGAATTTTTGAATGGTGGTGAATAAAATACCGCCCGTTTCCCGTTTGGCGAGTTCGGCACGCAGATTATCCCGCCCGTCTGCTTGGATAGGTTCTTGGCGTAAAAGCGCTTTGCCGCCGGAGAACGTTTGGTAGAGCTGCCCGTCTAAATCGTTACGATCGGTTACGACCACGATTGTCGGGTTTTGCAGGGCGGGTTGCGAGAGCAATTTGCCCGCATAAAACAGCATTGAGAGGGATTTGCCCGATCCCTGCGTATGCCACATTACCCCGATTTTGCCATCGCCTTCGGGGCTGGTGGCGAGTAGGGTGCAATCGACCGCTTCATTGACGCCGTAAAATTGGTGATAAGCGGCAATCTTCTTGATAGGTAAGCCTTTTTCATCGCTTTCAAACACAATAAAATTTTGCACATAATCCAACAAGGCTTCGGGCTGCATTAAGCCATTGACAAAATCCGCTAAACTGTTATCGAAGCTGATCCGCTGTTTTTGCTGTTCGTCCACCACACGCCACGGGGTAAAACGTTCCAAATTAGCGGTCAGCGACCCCATTTTCGTTTCCGTGCCATCGCTAATCACAAGAATTTGGTTATAAATAAACAGATCGGCGATCTCATCTTTGTAGGTTTGTAACTGATTAAAGGCTTGAGTGAGGCTGGCACTCTCTTTCAGCGGATTTTTCAGCTCAATCACCACCAACGGCAAACCATTGATATAACCAATGACATCGGGGCGGCGATTGCCTTTCGTGCCTTTAATGGTGAGCTGATTGATGACATCAAAGCGGTTGGCATTCGGCTGCTGAAAATCCACCAAGCGGGCATAGTCCACTTTGGTTTCGTCCGACTGCCGATATTCCACCCGCACACCCGAACGCAAATAACGGTAAAGCGCCTGATTACGCTCGGCTAAATTTGCCCCCGAAATACTGCATACCTGTTGAACGACTTCCAATACCGCCGAGTCGGGCAGTTGCGGATTGAGACGTTGAACCGCTTCGGACAGCAATGGACGGAAAACCACCTCGTTCGAGCGCTCCCGCCACGGATTTTCCCCGTCTGCCAAAATGGTTCGCCCGTCCGTATAATTCCAACCTTGCGCCTGAAAATCCGCCAAACAGGCTTGTTCTATGGTGTTTTCATTGATGTGCATTGTGTGTCCTTATTTTTGTGATCTTAATCGAAAAATTAACATTATTCTCTCGCCGTTTTGTATCGATGTTTTATATTGAAATTGATTAAATGCGATATCGGGCGCACGCAGTGCGCCCCTACAAATACGTTGATATTGGTTTTATTGAATATAAATTATTTAATTTTATATAAATATCTAGTATTTAATTTTATGCCATCGTGCTGTGGGCGTATGCCGTGCGTCCGTATAAATACGTTGATATTGGTTTTATTAAATATAAATGATTTAATTTCATTATAAATATCTAATATTTAATTTTATTACATCGTGCTGTGGGCGTATGTCGTGCGTCCGTATAAATACGTTGATATTGGTTTTATTGAATATAAATTATTTAATTTCATATAAATATCTAATATTTAATTTTATTTCATCGTGTTGTGGGCGCACGCAGTGCGCCCCTACAAATACGTTGATATTGGTTTTATTGAATATAAATTATTTAATTTTATATAAATATCTAATGTTTAATTTTATTATAAATATC
>NZ_JWIZ01000004.1 GCF_001038205.1 Muribacter muris
CAGTTTGTTTTGCTTGTACTGACTTAAACGACTTCTTCTCATAGGGATTATTCTAACCTGAAATTAGATTTCCCTAGTTATCTAGTACAGCCCCAATCCTAATGTTACCTGTACACGCGGTCTGATTTCTCCCCAATATTGCAAAACCTCGTATTTAGCGAGGTTTTCTTATTAGAAAGCCATAACCATTACACTGTAAATTCATAATGAAGGTTGATATTTTATGAAAGACAATGAATAATACCGCTATTTATTTAACGATATGACAGACTAGATTGCCAAAACCGATGCGGTTTTGGTTTCTTTTTGCATCAAAGAAGGAGTAATAATGCAACAAATTCCAATGACTGTTCGTGGCGAAGCCTTATTGCGTGAAGAGTTAGAGCATCTCAAAAATGTGCGCCGTCCTGAAATTATTAAAGCGATTGCCGAAGCCCGTGAACATGGTGATTTAAAAGAGAACGCCGAGTACCACGCAGCCCGTGAGCAGCAAGGCTTTTGCGAAGGGCGTATCCAAGAAATCGAGGGTAAATTAAGCAATGCCCAAATTATTGATGTAACCAAAATGCCTAATCAAGGTAAGGTGATTTTTGGTGCGACCGTAACGTTGCTCAACACTAACACCGAAGATGAAGTAACCTATCGGATTGTGGGCGATGACGAAGCCAATATCAAAGAGGGGCTTATTTCCGTCAATTCACCGATTGCCCGTGGTTTAGTCGGCAAAGAAGTGGACGACACCGTGAATATCAAAACACCAGGCGGTAATATTGAGTTTGATATTATTGAGGTAAATTACATCTAACGGCAATGATCAGCTTTGTTTTGCAAGAAAATTCGCTGAACCGACCGCTTGTTTCACCCTATAAAAGGAGCAGAAATGCTGACTAATTTTGAACTTGAACAGATACTCGATGAAAAACTCAACAGTAAAATGATTGCAGATTATGCCCCGAACGGTTTGCAAGTCGAAGGTAAACGGCAAATCCGTAAAATCATTACCGGCGTAACGGCAACTCTCCCGCTTATTGAGCAAGCGATAGCAAAACAAGCCGATGCCGTTTTGGTGCATCACGGCTATTTTTGGAAAAGTGAAAACCCGTGCATTCGGGGAATGAAAGGAAAGCGGATTAAGCAGCTATTGGCTAACGATATCAATTTATTTGCCTACCACCTGCCCCTTGATATTCACACAGAATTAGGCAATAACGCCCAACTTGCCAAACAGATTGGGGCGATCAACTTGCAAGGATTGGAAGATAAAGTCCACTCTATTCCGGCAGTAGCGGAATTTGAGCAACCGATTTCGGCAACGGAACTTGCCGAACGTTTGGAACGTGCACTCAAGCGCAAGCCAACGGTTTGCCACGAATTTACAGCGGAATTTCCACAAAAACGCATCAAAAAAGTGGGGATTTGTAGCGGTGGCGGACAAGGTTATATTGACTTAGCCTACCAAAAAGGTTGCGATGCATTTATCAGTGGCGAAATTTCCGAACAAACCACGCATTCCGCAAGGGAACAAGGCATTTATTATTTTGCCTGTGGGCATCACGCGACTGAACGAGACGGCGTGAAAGCACTAGGTGAATGGTTAGCCGAACACTATCAACTGGACGTGGAATTTATTGATATTGATAATCCCGCTTAATCGAACCAAAGTAAAAGGTCTAGCCAAATGGCTAGACCTTTTTGCTTAGGATTCAATATGACGTTCTGTATGCCCGGTGTAAATTTGTCTTGGGCGAACGATTTTGAGGCTCTCTTCGTTCATCTCTTTCCAGTTGGCAATCCAGCCGACCGTTCTCGCCAACGCAAAAATCACGGTGAACATTGAAGTCGGAATACCGATAGCCTGTAAAATAATGCCGGAATAGAAATCGACATTCGGGTAGAGTTTACGCTCAATAAAATACGGATCGCTCAATGCAATACGTTCTAATTCCATCGCCACTTCAAGCAACGGCGTGCTAACGCCTAGCTCTTTTAAGACTTCGTGGCAGGTTTCACGCATTACTTTTGCTCTCGGATCGTAATTTTTATAGACACGATGCCCAAAACCCATTAAGCGGAACGGATCGTTCTTATCTTTCGCACGGGCAACAAACTCCGGAATCCGATCGACCGAACCGATTTCCTGTAACATTTTAATACAGGCTTCGTTTGCGCCACCGTGTGCCGGCCCCCAGAGTGAAGCAATTCCCGCTGCGATACACGCAAACGGATTCGGGCCGGAAGAGGCAACGCCACGTACCGCTGAAGTTGACGCATTTTGTTCGTGATCGGCGTGTAGGGTAAAAATACGATCCATTGCACGTTCTATGACCGGATTGACCACATAAGGCTCACAAGGGGTTGCAAACATCATATACAAGAAATTGCCTGCATAAGATAAGTTATATTGCGGGTACATAAACGGACGACCGATGCTGTATTTATAACACATTGCCGCCAAGGTCGGCATTTTTGCTAACAACCGAATCGCCGTTTTATAACGGGAATCCTTACAATCAATTTTTAATTCATCATTATAGAAAGCGGCTAACGCACTACTCGCCGCACACATTACCGCCATTGGGTGAGAATCTCGACGGAAACCTTGGAACAGGCGGGTAAATTGTTCATTAACCATATAGTGAGATGAAATTTCTTTTTGGAACGCCGTCAATTGTTCGTCATTTGGCAACTCGCCTTCCAACAGTAAATAGGCGACTTCAAGATAGCTTTTGTGCATTGCTAACTCATCAATCGGGTAGCCACGGTGCAACAAAATACCTTCATCGCCGTCAATATAGGTAATGCTGGATTCGCATAATGCGGTTGAGGTTAAACCTTGATCATAGGTGAACAGTTGTTGTTTTTGTAATGCTTCCACGCCGATTGCATCATAGCCCAAATTACTTTGATAAACCGGTAAGGCAAATTGACGACCATCACTTAAACGCAATTCTGCGGTTAATGTTGGATGTAGTTTTGGCATAGAATCCTCCTGTTAGGTATTGTTCTCGTTACGAGCATTTTTATCATCTAAAACGAAAACAAGCGGTCGGTTTGCTTGTTTTCCCTGCAATCCGACCGCTTGTCGGATTAAGCAGCAGTTTGGAAAATCAGCCCTTCTGCTTTTTTCATATATTGATTAATTTGGTCAAAATTCATATAACGGTAGGTATCGTCTTTGTCATCAGCTAAATGCTCGACATAGTGCAGATACTCTTCTGGGGTTGGAATACGTCCCAGCAACGCACACACTGCCGATAGCTCTGCCGAGGCAAGATACACAAACGCACCTTTACCCATTCGGTTCGGGAAATTACGGGTAGAGGTGGAGATCACCGTTGCACCGTCCGCCACGCGGGCTTGATTGCCCATACAGAGTGAGCAGCCCGGAATTTCAATTCTTGCTCCGCTCTTACCGTAAATGCTGTAATAACCTTCTTCGGTTAATAGTGCGGCGTCCATTCGTGTTGGCGGTACAATCCACAAGCGTGTCGGGATCATTCCTTGATACTGATTGAGCAATTTCCCTGCGGCACGGAAATGCCCGATATTCGTCATACAAGAACCGATAAACACTTCATCAATCTTGTTGCCTTGCACTGCGGACAAGGTGCGGGCATCGTCCGGATCATTCGGCACACATAAAATCGGTTCTTTAATTTCATTGAGATCGATCTCAATCACGGCGGCGTATTCCGCATCTTCATCTGCTTCCAATAACGTTGGGTTTTCCAACCACGCTTCCATTGCACGAATCCGACGTTCAAGAGTGCGTACATCGCCGTAGCCTTCGGCAATCATCCATTTCAACAGAACAATATTGGAATTGAGGTATTCAATAATCGGTTCTTTGTCTAACTTAATCGTACAAGCGGCTGCCGAGCGTTCCGCCGACGCATCGGAAAGTTCAAATGCCTGCTCGACTTTCAGATGCTCTAGCCCTTCAATTTCTAAAATGCGACCGGAGAAAATATTTTTCTTGCCCGCTTTTTCAACGGTGAGTAAGCCTTGTTGAATGGCATAGTACGGAATAGCGTGCACTAGATCCCGCAACGTAATACCCGGTTGCATTTCACCTTTAAAGCGAACCAACACTGACTCCGGCATATCTAACGGCATTACCCCCGTTGCTGCCGCAAAGGCGACCAAACCTGAACCGGCAGGGAAAGAAATCCCGATAGGGAAGCGAGTATGCGAGTCGCCGCCCGTACCAACGGTGTCTGGTAACAACATTCGGTTGAGCCAAGAGTGGATAACGCCATCACCAGGACGAAGGGACACACCGCCACGGTTCATAATAAAATCAGGCAATGTATGGTGGGTAACCACATCTACCGGCTTCGGATAGGCTGCCGTATGGCAGAATGATTGCATCACCAAATCCGCTGAAAAGCCCAAGCAAGCGAGATCTTTTAATTCATCACGGGTCATTGGGCCGGTGGTATCTTGTGAGCCGACACTGGTCATTCTTGGTTCGCAATACTGTCCGGCACGAATGCCCTCTACCCCGCAAGCTCTACCGACCATTTTCTGAGCGAGAGTATAGCCCTTGCTGTTTTGCGCAGAGGTTTGCGGTTTGACGAACACATCGCTTTCCGGCAAACCAAGTTCAAGGCGGGCTTTGTGGGTTAAGCCTCGTCCGATAATCAATGGAATCCGACCGCCTGCCCGCACTTCATCAAGCAATACGTCAGTTTTTAAACTAAATTCGGCAATCACTTCTTCGCTATTATGCTTGCAAATTTTACCTGCGTAAGGATAAAGGTCGATCACATCGCCCATATTCAAGCGGCTGACATCGACTTCAATCGGTAACGATCCTGCATCTTCCATTGTATTGAAAAAAATCGGGGCGATCTTACCGCCTAACACCACGCCGCCGGCACGTTTATTCGGGATATACGGAATATCATCGCCCATCAACCACAGCACAGAGTTCGTTGCCGATTTACGGGAAGAACCTGTGCCGACCACATCACCGACATACACCAACGGGAAGCCTTTTTGTTTCAACTCGGCAATCTGTTTCATCGGCCCAATCACGCCTGCTTGATCGGGAATAATACCGTCCCGCTCATTTTTTAACATTGCTAAAGCGTGCAACGGAATGTCAGGGCGAGACCACGCATCTTGTGCCGGAGAGAGATCATCGGTATTGGTTTCCCCCGTTACTTTAAACACCGTTAAAGTGATTTTTTCGGCGAGTTTTGGGCGGGATAAAAACCACTCCGCATTTGCCCAAGAGTGCAAAATTTGCTGTGCAAACGGGTTACCTTTTTTGGCTTTATCGGCAACATCGTGGAAGTTATCAAACATCAGCAGGGTCGTAGAAAGGGATTCAACGGCGAGGGGAGCAAGTTCAGGATTATCCAATGCGTTGAGCAGTGGTTCAATATTATAGCCGCCTTGCATTGTGCCGAGCAGTTTAACGGCATCTTGGGCGGAAATCAGCGGTGAAGTTGCATCACCATTGATTAAAGCGGATAGAAACGAGGCTTTTACATACGCCGCTTCGTCCACCCCTGCCGGAATGCGATGGCAGAATAACTCCAACAAAAATGCACCGTCATTTTCCAAGGGCGCTTTTAACAATTCTATCAATTGCGCTGTTTGCTCCGCATTAAGCGGTAACGGAACAACACCTTGTTTGGCACGTTCATCAACGTGTGCTTGATATTCGGTTAAGAATGACATAATTCAGATCTCCACTTCAAAAATAAATGGGTAAAATGAAAGATAGGGCAATCATAGCAAAGGGGGCTAAAATAACAAGCCATTTACACAATAATTTTTACATTTTGATAACAACTTCACAAAATTCATTAAAATGACTTGCCAAGCCCGATATAAAGCTAAAATCACACCACCTTTCGTTTTAAACAAGGACAATTTTTAAATAAAAAACCGCCTATCACCTTTCAATGACAGACGGCTTCATTTAAGAAAAATGTAAAATTTTACATATTTGCAACAATATCTTGTGCAAATTCAGCGGTAGAACGGAGGGTTGCACCCTCTAATGTTTCCGCAAAATCAAATGTTACCGTCTTATTCGCAATGGTCTGAGAAACGGCTTTCACAACTAAATCCGCCGCTTCCACCCAACCTAAATGCCGGAGCATCATTTCGCCGCTGAGAATAATCGATCCCGGATTGGCTTTATTCTGCCCTGCAATTTTCGGTGCTGTACCGTGAGTCGCTTCAAAAATAGCGGCTTCAAAGCCGATATTCGCCCCCGGCGAAATCCCGATACCGCCCACTTGAGCCGCTAAGGCATCGGAGATATAGTCTCCGTTCAAGTTAAGGGTTGCAATCACATCATAATCCGTTGGGTGCAATAAAATTTCTTGTAAAAACGCATCGGCAATGCTGTCTTTAATCACAATCTCACGACCGGTCTTCGGATTTTTTAATCTATGCCAAGGTCCGTTATCAATTGGCTCTGCCCCAAATTCTTTCGCCACTTGGTAGCCCCACTCTTTGAAAGCCCCTTCGGTAAATTTCATAATATTGCCTTTATGCACGAGCGTAAGCGATGATCGATCGTTATCGATTACATATTGCAATGCCGCACGCACCAAGCGTTGTGTACCTTGCTTAGACACCGGCTTAATCCCTATGCCGCACTCTTGTGGGAAACGGATTTTTTTCACGCCCATTTCATTTTGTAAAAAGGCGATCACTTTGTCTGCCTCTTGCGAACCGGCTGCCCACTCTACGCCGGCGTAAATATCTTCGGAATTTTCACGGAAAATTACCATATCGACTAATTCAGGGTGTTTCACCGGACTTGGTGTCCCCTCGTAGTAGCGAATCGGGCGTAGGCAGTTATATAGATCCAACCCTTGACGCATTGCCACATTTAACGAGCGAATCCCACCGCCGACCGGTGTCATCAGCGGCCCTTTAATCGCAATATGGTAGGTTTTAATCAGTTCAAGGGTTTCGTCCGGCAGCCACGTATTTTCGCCATAAACTTGATTGGCCTTTTCGCCGGCATAAATTTCCAACCACTCAATTTTGCGGGAGCCACCATAGGCTTTTTCCACCGCCGCATCAATCACAACCCGCATTGCCGGCGTAACATCGACACCGATGCCGTCCCCCTCAATAAAAGGGACAATCGGACGGTTCGGGACATTTAACGAGCCGTCTTGATTTAAGGTAATTGCTTGACCGTCCGTTGGGGGAGTTACTTTGTGTTGCATTGTCGTTTCCTCAATAATTGTTAAACCACTGGCAAGTGCCGAAACTGCGTTATGCACCGTTGCCTAACCATTCACCCAAGTATAATCATTTTTTCGGCATAGCATCACAAATAATTTACAAAATTGTGAATTACTTAACAAAATTGTTGAAATCTCGGCAAAACAAGCGGTCAATTCCCTGGGATTTTTTACCAAAAACGGCGTAACATTTCGTGTATAATATCGCCTCGCATTCTTTTAATATGGAAACACAATATGTATAAAAATCTTATCACTACTGCCCTGCTGCTGAGCTTACCTCATCTTGCGGCTGCTCAAACGGCACTTGAGCCAATCAATGTCTATTCCGCCTATGCCGCACCGGTCAATCAGGATAAAACCGCTTCATCGGTTACGGTTTTAACCGAAAAAGAGTTCACTGCCCGCAATGCGACCTACGTCAGTGATGTATTAAAAACCGTGCCGGGCGCTGCATTTATCGCCTACGGCGGACGAGGCACATTAACCAACCTCTATTTACGGGGTGCAAATACGAATCAGGTTGCGGTGGTAATTGACGGGGTGAAAATGTCGCCGGTCGATAATATGGGATTTAACTTTGGCGGGTTGCCGTTAAGCAATATTGATCGCATTGAAGTGCTGCGAGGCGAGCAATCTGCCCTTTGGGGATCCGATGCAATGGGCGGCGTGATTTATATCACCACCAAAAGCGGCTTATACCAAGATAAAGGCTTCAATCTCGATGTCGATTTAGGCACGGGATCGCACCGCACCCGAGATGCTTCGGCAACGCTTTCAGGGCATCAAAACGGTTTTTACTACGCTTTACACGGCGACAGCCACCGCACCCGCGGCATTTCCGCAAAAAGTACCTCTCATTTCCACTATCAATCCGTTACCGGCACGCATTTCCAAACGGGTGGTGCAGTCGAAAAAGATCGCTTCCATAAAGATAATGCCTCATTGAAAATTGGCTTTGATGACGGCAAAAAAGGCGTTGAACTTTTGACGAACCACGCCTCTCAAACCTTCGCTTTTGATAACAGCATCAACCACGAAACACGTTTTGACGACAACAGCCGTATCCGAGAAACCTTGTTTAAATTAAGCGGTTATGTGGGGGGTGACGACGATATTGTCAAACAGAAAGTCAGCGTAAGCCATCTTAAAACGGACAGCGACACAACCTCGGTCGGACATTCCGCCTATGATGCTAAAAAACTCAATGCTAATTATCAATTAGATATTCACTTCGATCGTGAGGGCGATATCACACAAGCGGTCAGTTTGTTGGGTGAATATCAAAAAGCCGATTACCTTTCAAGCAATTATAACGGCGCAGAGAAAAAGCTGATTGAGAAAAGTATTGCGGCAGAATACCGCCTATTTAGCCAAGCGGATCATAGTTTGGCGATTAGCGGACGCTTTACCGATAACGATCGCTATCAAAATGCGTGGACAGGTCGAATTGCCGGTGCTTATCGTGTCTCGCCTCATCTCAAAGCACACGCAAGTTTAGGCACAGCCATTCAAAATCCGACCATTACCGACTATTTCGGCTATTTCGGCACATACCAAGCCAATCCGACACTCAAACCGGCAAAAAGCCTTGGCGGTGATCTCGGTGTATTGCTGGAAAGCAGCGACAAAGCCCACAGCTTAGATTTGACCTATTTTGCCCGTAATGTGAAACAGTTCATCAGTGCCAATTCAACCTATACGCAATCCATTAACCTTGACGGCACAACCCAAATCAAAGGGGTGGAAATTGCTTATACGGGTAAATTCAGCCAAACCTTAAGCGGATTTGCCAACTACACTTACACTAACGCACACAATAGTCAAAAAATGGCGTTACCTATGCGGCCAAAACACACGGCAAACGCAGGGTTAAGCTACCAAATCACCGATAAACTCGGTTCAAACGTCAGCCTGTCTTATGTCGGTAAACGCATTGATACCTACCCGCACCGCACCAAAATGCCGTCTTATACCTTGGTGAACGTTGGTGTGAACTATCAGCTCGTGCCTAGCCTCAACGTGTATGCGAACCTCAATAACCTGTTCGACAAACAATATGAAAACCACCTTGACTACGGTCAAGACGGGCGTAATATTTACGTCGGGCTAAAAGGCAGCTTCTAATTTGCCTGTTTTGTTCTCCGGGACGCACAGCGTCCCTCTTTTTGAAAACGTCTTAGCGCAAAGCAAATGATGAAATATCTTTATCTTCTGCCCCTTCTGTTGTTATCCGTTACCGATGGGCGGGCGGAGCAATTTGTTTCTCTCACCCTGTGTAGCGACCGCCTGCTGATTGAAATTGCCCGTTCTGAACAAATTGCAGCGATGTCCGCTTATTCAAAAAAACCACTGATGATGTTGGATAAAGTGAACACGGATAAGCCTGCTCTTGAAGCACAGCTCACCGCACTACTGCCCTATTTGGATAAAACCATTCTGCTCAATACGCAATTCTACCCGCAACTAACCGCCGATTTAACCCGATTGGGCGTGAAGATTATCCCGATTAACGACAGCCCCCAAACTCCGGAACAACTGTTTGCTTTGATACGCCAACTCGGCGAACTGACCGATAATACGGCGCACGCCGAACGGCTGATTTCACAGCTAACATTGCAAGATTTTGCCCTTAACTCACCGCTTACCGATACGCTCGTTATCTCAGAAACCGGTGTGGCGGACACCAACCAACCGCCCTACCGCACCCTGTTAAATTTACTTGGATTAACGCCGCTCAATAGCGATCTCCCTGTGCAAGATCTCTCCCTTGAGAAGATTTTACTCAGCCAACCGAACTGGCTGATTTCATTAACGGATAAACAGACCTACAACGCTCAATCCGCATTGCTCACCCATTCGGCATTACAAAAAATCTTCGCTAACCGACCGCTTGCCACCCTACCGATGAAATACATCTATTGCTTTGATCACGGTATTTGGCAAGGGGCGGAAAGGCTTTATCGGCAGATGAAGTAAAACAACTTGCCTTTATAGCGAGGCTTCGCAATTAACATATAAATTAGAAATTGAAAGATAAAAATCAACATAGATTTGGCATTGATATGCAGCGAATTTCTATCGTAAACTAGTGTTAAATTAACTTTCTTTACAATTATTTTTAAACCTACTAACTATTAGAAGAATATATAACAGACAACAGAATATATTTTAGATACAAATAAAAAATAATGATGAAATCTTATAGAACAATATTTCACTCCAATAAATTAAACAGCATTTTACTCTTATGTCTGCTTTTAATTGTTATATTGGCAGCCAATCACCAACTTGATAACTTCGCCGTCCTACGCAATGCCGAAGGTATCATCAGCGATTTCCGCCCGCTCGTGCTATGGGATATTCGCCTGCCCCGCTTATTATTAGCAGTGATTACCGGAGCAAGTCTGGCATTAGCCGGCAATGCAATGCAGGGCGTTTTCCAAAATCCCCTCGCCACTCCCGGTTTACTCGGTAGTGCTAACGGTGCAACCACCGTCAGCGTCTTTCTGCTCTACTACTTTTCCATTCCTGCTGGCTTATTGCTTCTCGGCGGTGTACTGGGGGCATTAATCAGCTTTGCATTCGTCTATCTGATTGCCCATAAGCAAGGCACAACGGTGATGATTTTAAGCGGCATAGCAGTCAATATGCTATTAGGCTCGGCAATCGCCCTACTACTTTCCAATGCAGAAAGCCCGTGGGCATTGGCAGAACTCTATCGCTGGCTACAAGGCTCGTTGGTTTGGGTAAAAATGGATACCTTGCTCTTGTCGCTCCCGATTATTATGCTCGGCTGCTTATGCCTTTATCGGCAACGCCGCTATCTTGATTTACTCACACTCGGCGAAGAAACGGCTGCCACAATGGGTATCGACCCGAAGCGTAGCTTTTTTATCACCGCACTTGGCGTGGCACTGCTGGTTGGCGCAACCATTCCACAAACGGGGACGATCGGCTTTATCGGCTTAATTGCTCCCCATTTTGCCCGAATGTTACTCAAAAAACGTCCGTCCCAACTTTATGTGAGCAGTGCGTTAATCGGGGCTTTATTACTGCTCATTGCCGATCTTAGCGTGCAATATCTCCCCCTATTCTCACATATCTACATTGGGACGCTTACTGCGATTATTGGCGCGCCCGTGCTGATTTGGATTTTATTCACACAACAACGTAGGCTTGCCCGTGATTAAGGTTGAAAATGTTAGCCAGCCCTACGGCTTAGCCAATGTAAGCTGCCATATCCCACAGGGCAAATTAGTCGGCATAATGGGGGCAAACGGTGCAGGCAAATCCACCCTATTGAAAAGTATTGCCGGCATCTTACCGCTTGCAAGCGGTCAAATTTGGCTAAATGGTTGCAAATTAACCGAAATGACCGCCCGCCAAAAAAGCGAACAGTTGGCGTATTTAGCCCAAACTACCGCCATTCAATGGGATCTCTCCGCCTATGACGTGATTGCTTTAGGCTTACCTTATCCACTTTCCTCTGCTAAAGAGCAGGAAAAAGTGCGGTCGATTTCAGACCGATTTTCTGTTTCTGCCTTATTAGATAAGCCCTTTCAGCAACTGTCAGGCGGTGAAAAAGCCCGTGTGCAACTGGCGCGTTGCTGCATTAAAGAGGCACCATTACTGCTTGCCGATGAGCCGATCGCCCCGCTCGATCCTTATTATCAAATCGACATAATGGAACAGCTTAAATCCCTCACCCCCAAACAAACGTGCGTGGTAGCAATCCATCATTTATCCCTTGCCTATAAATTTTGCGATGAAGTGATTTTGCTTGATAAAGGCAAAGTGTTAGCCTATGGCGAAACGCAAGCGGTGCTAAATGCTGAAAATCTTGCAAAAGCTTTTGGTGTGCGTGCCGAATTTGATGTAGTGCGAAAAGGAATGTTTTGTGTAGAGAAGTTGGAATGATGATTCCAACTTCTGGTTTTTTTAGGGGAATTGGAAGTTGATATGATGATAATATGAGGTGTATGCATGTTGTTGATTTTCTTAATACTTAGAATAATTTTTCAACAAACGGTCAAAATAATCTTCGCCTAAGAAAGTGCCGTTTTCCATACGCTCACGATCTAATACATAATAATACTAGCTCATTGATGAAATTGCGTTGCTCGCATAGAATTGACTTGATACCCAACAAAAATCACCTCATTAAGATTGTAATGTTTAGTATTGTAGTTCTTGCCGCCGGTGGCAGTTACCGAGAAAATCTCGGTAACTGAAAACGAGCCAAGTTCTCATGATTTAAAGATATTCTTTAAGTGTAGCGACACCTTATCTCTTGAACATTCAAAAAGTTCAGCAATACCTTTCCTAGTAAACCAAATTTCATCATTTTCATACTGTACTTCAATGCTTTGAACGCCAGTTTGATTGGTGAAAATAAGAAATTCAGCGGTACTATTTCGAATAAATGTAACCACTTGCGAGGAGATTGTCGAATAGAAAAATTCAGGAATAGTTTACAAGTAATCAAATTTGCTCAACATTTTACAAATTATTAAAAGCCATCGTTTTAATCTTCAGAAAATAGGGAGTTCAATCAACTTAGACATTTCTTTGATGCCTCTAACATAGAATGAGTAACAGCTTTCTGCTTTTTTTCGATCTTTCCAAGATTTTAGATAGTCATTAACTGGTATCATTCTTTTTGGATTAGAGCTAAATATCCTATTAATGTATTTCCTTTCAGCCTCTTCACTTTCATGAGCAATATAATTTCGGATTGCTACCAAATCCTTGAAAACATTTGAGTAATTTTGGTCGGAAATTAAAATCTCAAAAGGATTTTTATTATTTTTGAATATATGCTGGGATAATTTTTCTATTTTAGACATGTACTCTATATATGATCGTTCTCCTTTTAAGAAAGCCTTAAAATGTGATTCATCATCAAATTTTAATCTTCTTATATCTTCTGAGCCAAAAGGTTTAGTAGAATATTCAACAAATTTATATATAAGAAATTTTTCAAATTTAATCCAACACCTAAAGATTGCTATATCATAACAATCTTTTTCTTGGGCCCATTCATTTTGCTCATTTATATATGATTCGAATGTATCAATATTCATATTATTTACCTAAAAGTTTAGATAATTTTAGGATTCGTTCTTGTCTCTTGTTTTTATCAGTTGTATGTTTTCTATGTAGTTCATTAAGCTCTTGATAAATAGCTTTTTCCTCTTGAGTCATTGTAGATTCTTTGGATAATGCATTTTCAATATTAGAAATAAAATTTTCTAACTGATTCTTTAAATTGTTTTTTTTAATAAAAGATGTCAATTCAGAAATATTTATTGGCAAATCACATATGAAATTATTTTTTATTGCTAAAATACAGAATAAACTATAAAAATAATTTTTATTGCTAAATATATTACTTCTAGTAAATAATGAGAAAATATCGAAAATCTCTTCCATTACAACCTCAAATTTTTCTATAAAAATAGAAGATTCTCTAAATTCAAGATTAAACTCCTCATATATTCCATCAATATAGTTAGGGGTTTCAGATACTATACCTTTGATTAATAAAATTAAAAGTGAATTAATTAACTCAGCATCTTTCATTCTAGAAGCTTCTTTTTCAGTAATAATCTTATTATCAATAAAAAAAGATCTATATTTTGAAAGTAATTGATAAACAATAACTTTAAAATCTCCCCAATACTTAGAATTCCTGATCTCTTGTTTATTTAGCACTACATTGTTTGAATTTAATCTAGAAAACATATCATAAATAACAGAATCATTTTCTTCATTTATAACTTGAGCAATAATTTCATATTGTAAAATTTCTCTTTTAAAATCATCATTAAGTTGACTAAAATACATATCACCAACTTCTGGGTTGTGTTTTTTCATTATATAAAATGATTCATTTTGTACAAAATCAATAATTGCTCTTAGTCTTTGTTGCCCATCTATAACTTCTCTATTATTTTTTCTAGTAGAAATATCAACTCGTTGATGCAAAAAAATAGGTGGGATAGGCATCCCCCTTATTATTGTATCAATTAAGTAAGATTTGGCATTATCGTTCCAAACGCTGTTTCTTTGGTATTTTGGAGAATAATTAATTTCTCCTTTTGAATACCATTCAGCAATATCACTAATTTGTACAATTTTGGCAGTAAATTTTTTTTGCATATGTTACCTCTTAAGTTAAAATGAAAACTTAGATTTTGAGCTAGGGCCATTATAACATCATATCTATTTTTTTAAATATAATCAAAGAAGTTTTAGAAATACTACTGAATATACGGAAATGGAATTTAGTTTTTATTTCATCACCACCCCCAACCACTTCTCCACCTCTTTCTCTCCCCAGCCTTTCCTTTTCGCATAATCCTTCGCCTGATCTTCATCAATTCTTCCCAATGTGAAGTAATTAGAAGCAGGGTGGGTGAAATACCAGCCGCAAACAGATGCCGCGGGCCACATTGCGTAGCTTTCGGTGAGTTTCATTCCGATGCGTTGTTCGACTTCGAGTAAATCCCAGATGATCTGTTTTTCGGTGTGTTCGGGGCAGCTTGGATAGCCTGGGGCGGGGCGGATGCCGACATATTCTTCTCGGATCAAGCGGGTGTTTTCAAAGGTTTCTTTGCTATAACCCCACACTTTTGTACGCAGTTCAAAATGCAGATATTCCGCCATTGCTTCGGCGAGGCGGTCGCCGACCGCTTGCAGTAGGATAGCGTTGTAATCGTCCCCTGCGGCTTTGTAGCCTTCGACTAAATCGTGTTCCTCAATCCCTGCACAGACGGCAAACATTCCGAACCAATCCTGTTTTCCGCTCTCACGGCTGGCGATGAAATCACACAAACACAGGTTGTACGGGCTTTTGCTATTTTTGCCCCGTTCGCCCTGCTGACGTAAATGGTAGGCTTTGCCTACGACTAAAGTGCGGTCAGCATTTTGGTAGATTTCAATATCATCACCCACGCTGTTAGCAGGGAAAATCCCCATTACGCCGCTTGGGTTGAGTTTGCGGTTTTGTTCGAGTTCGTCCAACACTTTTTGCGCATCATTATAGACTTTGCGGGCTTCTTCTCCGCCTTCAGGGTAATCAAAAGCATCAGGGTAGCCGCCCATCAAGCCCCATAAGCGGAAAAACGGCGACCAGTCGATAAATTTTCGCAGCGTGGCAATAGGCACATTTTTATATTCGATAATGCCGGTTTGATTTGGCACAGGGACTTGATAATCCGCCCATTCGCCACTGAATCCGTCAAAACGGTTTGCCCGTGCCGCCTCAATCGGTAACTGCTTGCGAGGGGCTTTTTTATTGGCAAACGCCTGTTGAATTTGCTCGTACTCTTTTTTCGTTCTCGCCCACAATTCCGCTTTGGTATCGGGGTTCATTAAGGCAGCACACACGGTTACAGCACGGGAGGCGTTGGTGGTGTAAATCACTTCGTGTTGATATTTCGGGTAAAGTTTAATCGCCGTATGCTCTTTGGAAGTCGTCGCCCCGCCGATAATCACCGGAATATTGAGGTTGAGACGGTTCATTTCGCCTAAAAAATACTCCATTTCATCAAGGGACGGGGTGATTAAGCCGCTCAAGCCGATAATATCCGCTTTTTCCCTGATCGCTGTGTCGATAATTTTATCCGCCGGTACCATCACGCCAAGGTCAATCACCTCAAAATTGTTACATTGCAGCACCACACTCACAATATTTTTACCGATGTCGTGCACATCGCCTTTCACGGTCGCAATCACCACTTTGCCGCTGCTTGAGCCTTTTTGTTTGGTGGCATTGATAAACGGCTCTAAATAGGCAACCGACTGTTTCATTACCCGAGCGGATTTCACCACTTGCGGCAGGAACATTTTGCCGTCCCCGAACAGATCGCCCACCACGTCCATTCCAGCCATTAGCGGCCCTTCAATCACCTCCAGCGGTGAGCTGAACTGCTGGCGGGCTTCTTCGGTATCTTCAATAATAAAATTGGTGATCCCTTTCACCAAAGCGTGTTTTAAGCGTTCTTCTACCGCCCACGTCCGCCATTCCGCCACGCTGTTATCCTCGTTGCAAGCGGTCTGATTACGGTATTTTTCTGCAATATCCAACAAACGTTCGGTCGCATCACTACGGCGGTTTAACACCGCATCTTCCACCACTTCACGCAATTCCGGATCGAGATCGTCATAAATCGCTAACTGCCCGGCATTGACAATCCCCATATCCATTCCCTGCTTAATGGCGTGATAGAGGAACACGGCGTGAATAGCTTCCCGCATTGGATTATTGCCCCGAAACGAGAACGATACGTTCGACACACCGCCGGAAATCTTGGCGTGAGGCAAGGTTTGCTTAATCCGCCCCGTTGCATTGATGAAATCCACTCCGTAGTTATTGTGTTCCTCAATCCCCGTACCAATCGCAAAAATATTCGGGTCGAAAATAATATCTTCCGGCGGAAAACCGACTTGATCAACCAAGATCCGATAAGCACGGGTACAAATTTCGACCTTACGTTCTTCCGTATCCGCCTGCCCGACTTCATCAAACGCCATCACCACCACAGCCGCACCGTAACGGCGGACTAATTTGGCTTGTCGGATAAATTTTTCCTCTCCCTCTTTGAGCGAGATGGAGTTCACAATCCCTTTGCCTTGAATGGACTGCAAGCCTGCTTCAATCACTTCCCATTTTGACGAGTCGATCATAACCGGCACTTTTGCCGCTTCCGGTTCGGTCGCCATAATGTTGAGAAAACGGGTCATACATTTTTGGCTGTCGAGCAATGCCTCGTCCATATTGACGTCAATCACCTGCGCCCCGTTTTCCACTTGATCGATCGCAATTTCAATCGCTTCTGCAAATTTTTCTTCTTTAATCAAGCGTTTGAATTTTGCCGAACCGGTAACATTGTTCCGCTCACCAACGTTCACAAAGAGGCTCTCATCATCAATCGTCAGCGGCTCTAAACCCGACAAACGCATTGCGGTTTTAATGCTAGGAAGTGGACGAGGTTTTACCCCCGCCATTGCCTCTGCAAAGGCTTTGATATGCTCAGGTGTCGTGCCGCAACAGCCGCCGACAATATTGAGAAAGCCGTTTTGCGCCCACTCTTTGAGCTGTGCCGCCATTTCAGCCGCACCCAAATCGTAACCGCCGAAGGCATTCGGCAAGCCGGCATTCGGGTGTGCCGACACATAACATTCGCAAATTTTCGACAGTTGCTCCATATATTGACGCAACTCTTTCGGGCCAAGCGCACAGTTCAAGCCAAAACTGATCGGCTTAACGTGGCGGAGTGAGTTATAAAACGCTTCTGTTGTCTGCCCTGACAAGGTACGCCCCGATGCATCGGTGATCGTGCCGGAAATCATAATCGGTAATTCTACGCCCAGTTCTTCAAACACGGTGTCAATGGCAAAGGCAGCCGCTTTCGCATTCAGAGTGTCAAAAATCGTTTCGATCAACAACAGATCTGCCCCACCTTCGATCAGCCCTCGTGCTGCCTCGGCGTAGGCTTCAACAAGCTGCATAAAGGTAATGTTACGAAAACCGGGGTCGTTCACATCGGGTGAAATTGAGGCGGTGCGGTTAGTCGGGCCTAACACACCGGCAACAAAGCGTGGTTTGTCCGGCGTGGCATATTTATCCGCCGCTATACGTGCTAATTTTGCGCCGGCAACATTCAGCTCATAAGCGACCGCTTGCAGATCGTAATCGGCTTGGGCAATGGTAGTCGCACTGAAAGTATTGGTTTCAATAATATCTGCGCCTGCCTCAAGGTATTTTTCGTGAATGGCGGAAATCAATAAAGGCTGGGTAAGGGTCAGTAAATCATTATTGCCACGCAAATCAATCGGACTATCGGCAAAACGCTCGCCTCGGAAATCGGCTTCGGTCAGCTTA
The DNA here is from genome assembly GCF_001038205.1 of Muribacter muris. Taxonomy (GTDB): domain Bacteria; phylum Pseudomonadota; class Gammaproteobacteria; order Enterobacterales; family Pasteurellaceae; genus Muribacter; species Muribacter muris. The sequence goes on from NZ_JWIZ01000004.1 coordinate 18,115, forward strand.
TATTTTTGGATCATCGTCCCCATTGCACCATCTAAAATTAAAATGCGTTGGGCGAGGGCGTGTTTTAAGGCGGAAGTTGCGTTGCTTGGCATAATCATTTCTCATTTTCTCTTTGTGGAAACCGCATAGTAGGAAGATGCTCTCACGCTGTCAAATGTTATCTTTACAAGCCGGCTTTTTTGCCTAAAACCACTCAATACTACCGCGACACCAAGCTATAAATTGCAGCTCTTAGGGCAAAAATTTGCCGAAAACCGACCGCTTGTTCCCCCTATTTTTAGCGGATTATGAATTTTATTCATACAAAAATGAAAATAATCAAATTGACATTCGCTAACCTTGTCGATAAAGTTTAGCCATCTAAACGGCTAAAGACCGTCTAGTGTGCAAACTAAACATTATACAAATAAGGGCATAAAATGCCCAACACAGAAAAAGGATAGCCTATGAGTTATGCAAAAGAAATTGACCTATTAAATCAAAGCGTTGCCGATTTAAACGGCAATATCAATGTCTCTTTTGAGTTTTTTCCTCCGAAAAATGAAAAGATGGAAAATCTGCTCTGGGAGTCTATCCACCGTCTAAAAGTGCTAAAACCGAAGTTTGTCTCTGTTACCTACGGGGCAAATTCAGGCGAGCGGGATCGCACCCACTCCATCGTGAAAACCATTCAACAACAAACGGGTATTATCTCTGCGCCGCACTTAACCGGCATTGACGCTACACCGGATGAGCTACGCCAAATCGCCCAAGATTACTGGGACAGCGGCATTCGTCATATTGTCGCACTAAGAGGAGACGAACCGCCGGGCTATACCAAAAAGCCCTTCTACGCTTCCGATTTGGTCGCCTTATTAAAAGAGGTTGCCGATTTCGATATTTCCGTAGCCGCCTACCCCGAAGTTCACCCCGAAGCCAAATCTGCTCAATCGGATCTGCTCTATTTGAAACAAAAGGTTGATGCGGGTGCAAACCGTGCTATTACCCAATTTTTCTTTGATATTGACAGCTATCTGCGTTTCCGTGATCGCTGTGCTACTGTTGGCATTGATGTGGAAATCGTACCGGGTATTTTGCCGGTTTCTAACTTCAAACAGCTTGAAAAAATGGCGAAAATCACCAATGTGAAAATCCCAAGTTGGATGCCGAAAATGTATCAAGGCTTAGAAGAAGACCAAACCATCCGCAACCTTGTTGCCGCCAGCATTGCGATTGATATGGTTAAAGTCTTGTCAAAAGAAGGCGTGAAAGATTTCCACTTCTACACCCTCAACCGCTCCGAGCTGACCTACGCTATTTGCCACACGCTGGGTGTTCGTCCGTAATTAAATATTTCCCCTTTGGGGAAAGCAATTTTCATTTAATTGTCAAATAAGGATACTAAAGTATCCTTATTTGATTTGTAAATTTTTCTCAATATCCTACCGCTTGTCTCACTATTGATGTTAATCAGTCAGAAGCGTGTACAAAATTTCAGCCATTATTTTGTGAAACAGTTCACACTTTCTAAGTAATCCCTTTGGATTATGATTAAAACAGTTTATATTTATACCTAATATTGTTTAAAAAGCATAACTTAACTCAGGAGAAATTAAAATGACATCGAAAAAAGTAACACATTGGATCATTGAACCAAAAGGCAAACAACCTGCACATATAGGTGCTTCCGTCATTCACCCTGACGGTTCGGTAGGCACAGTTGTTGGCGGTCAATCTTCCGTGAGTTTTGGTGGTAAACCCGCAGCTTGTGTCGGCGATAAGGTCGAATGCCCCGGTCATACCGGCGTCATTATACAAGGCGCAAAATCTGTTTCTATTGGCGGCAAATCTTTAGCTCGTGAAGGCGATAAAACCAGTTGTGGCGGAATTATTATGAATGGCTTTCCAACCATAACAGTCAATGATCTCACTAAGACAATTCACGGTAAAAGTGAGGCGGAACACACCAAGGAAATTAAATTAAGCCTTTTCCAATCTGCACATTCTAAACAAAGCAGCTATATTGGTATGCCTTATCGGGTCTTTATTGAAGGCAAAGAAATTGGTCAAGGCATTATAGACAATGAAGGCGCACTCTATTTTGAAATAAAAGATTCAGACAGCCAAGGCGAAATTTTATTAGGCAACGGTCAATCCTACCAAATTAAATTAGTAGATAGCATAGCCCCCCAAGAAAACGCCCAAGGCTACCCCTATCTACCAACTCAACCAGAAGCCTTAGAAAAGGCAGATGCATACCGGCAGCTACTCAAGGATAGTGAAAATGACTAGCCCGGTTATTACTATCTCCAAACTAACTTGCGAAGGGCAGGCTTCGCAAGATTGGTTTTATTATAAAGATAATACTATTTCAGACGAGCCTTATCGGCAGCCTGTTGAATCAACTATCCGATATTTAATTAACGGAGAAGAGGCTTTTGGAACGCTTTATGAACAGTTATCTAAGGCAGAGAAATCTATTGATATTGCTATTTGGGGATTCCAGCCGTCAATGTTTTTTAAACGAGACGGAAACAGCATTTGTATTGGTGATTTATTGATCCAAAAAGCGCAAAAAGGCGTTCAAGTCAAAGTCTTAGTATGGAGTATGTGGTTTAATCTACAAACATTCAAAGAAGCCAATCTAGGAAATATGCCGGAGCTTTATCGGTGGCAAAAAAAAGGCGAAGACGGTGTTACTTCGGAACAAAGAGAATATGACTACTGGTGGTATCAAGCCATTAAAGGTGAGATCAATATCCAAGAGCAATCTTATCTAGCAAAATTAGATTATCGAAAAAAGCTGCCCTATCAGTTTCAACAACTTTATCTATTTAGTCGTTCCCCTGCTCGTTTAAACTTGCAATTTAAAAAACGTAACGTTGAAAAAACCACCAATGCCTACCCCAAAGAAAGTAATTTGCCTTTTTGGAATCAATTTGTGCTGTGGGCGACACCTACACATCATCAAAAGAGCGTCTTAATTGATTACGAAATCCCTGAAAAAGCCGTGGGCTTTATCTTAGAACACAATATGCTAGATAACTATTGGGATAATAACAATCATCTTGTCGAACGGAATGATAAAGGGCAAATTTTAACCCAACCTGCAAATATCGGGCGGAATGTCCCAATCCCGTTACAAGATATCTCCAGTTTAGTTACTGGCAAAATCCTGTGGGATATCAATCATAACTTTTGCCAATCTTGGGATCGATCAGCAACCACAATCAATCTACCCGATTTATGGGACAGGCAAGCCCAACGTGCCTATGATGAAAAACTTGCTCCCAAACGCCCAATGGCAAGAGAAGCATTTCCCCCTCGCAAAGAATATGGCAAATTACTAATGGCACAGGTACTCCGTACTTATGATAATCCTCAAGAAGAAGATATTCGCCGGATGTATCTACAAAATATCACCAAAGTTACCCAATTTATTTATACGGAAAATCAATACTTCCGATGGCCGGAACTTGTCCGCCGATACAAAACTCACTGGGAAACACTCAAAGAAAACAATCGGGACATTGCACAGCCCATTTATTGGTTTGCCATTACTAATTCTAGTGATTTAGGGTTGGGCGATGGCACTTACAACACAAATGAAATGCTGAAATTGCTTGGGCGACAAGATGTGATGCCCGGCGTTGCCACTCATCTAGATCAAACCCAAGCTGAGGAAGCAAAACAAACCTATCGTAAATACGATCAATTCCAAAAAGAAATGGAAACCTATGAAAGCCAACTGGAAAAACTAGAGCGTAAAACCCTGTCTAATTCTAAAGAATACGAAAATATCAAAACAAAAATGGCAGAACTGGAACAGAAAAAACGGGAAGCGCTCCAACAAGATTATGAACAAATTAAGCAACTGAAAAAAGACATTGCCGACACGGTGGGGATTAAAGCCCATATCTGTACATTAGTTGCCCAAGGGGATTGGCAAGAGGTCTATATCCACTCCAAAGTTACCATTATGGATGATGTCTTTACCTTCCTTGGCTCTGCTAATTTGAATACCCGTAGTATGCAAGTCGATACCGAATTGGGCGTAATTACCGAATGCAAAGCCACTTCCAGCCAATTACGCCAAGCTCTATGGGGATTGCATACGGGAGATGATTATAAAGCTAATCCTAAAAATATAGACATTAAAGAAATAAAAGAAGTATTTGATAAATGGGGGATTATGATGGATAAAAATAGAGATGCTAAAAATAGCCAGAGGTTGCCCTTACATGCTTTATATGAATTTCTACGTTTAACCACTACAATATCCAAGGCGGACTAACTATGAAGAAAAGATTTTATCTCTTAATTGCTGCCAGCAACCTATTTATCGGCTGTAGCCCAAACTATGCAAACACGGAGTCTAAAATGTCCAATCCAACCGCACAATACCAAGACTTAACCTTTGAGTGCCGACACGAAATTCGCCCTCCTCTCTCACCCGAGACCCAGCAACTTTATCTCTACGCACTCTATCACGACCTCCATAATATGTGGAACGGTAAAAAAGGCGATGAAATATGGCAAAAAATGGCTACTCTATATCGGATCGCCGCATATAACGGCGATTATAAAGCTAATCTTCGCTTACAATGGCTAATTGAAACCGGGCGGGTCGCCGTTAAAAAACCACAAACCGAAGTCTATCTTCTCAATAAAGAGCTAGAAAAACAGCTACCCGCTACCGCTATGTACAAACTCTACTATCATCTAGACAGCCGCTACGGTGTCAGCACTAAACCCGGCGGTCAATTTGCCTACCTCAGAAAAGCTGCCGATATGGGGAGCCGTGAGGCGCAATATGAATTAGGTGAAATGTTAATTAACATTCAAGATAAATCATCTTACCCAGTTAGAAAAGCATTAAGGGAGCAGCTATTAGCTTGCTCTGCCGCACAAGGAAATGGTGATGCTGCTAAATGGCTAGGTATTAGATTTCAAGCAGAGCAAAAATATTCAGATGCTGTAAAAATGTTCCATCAAGGAGCTAAAAATGGCAATATCCCATCGGCATTTAGTCTCTGGAGCGGATTTCTTCCAGATGCAAAAAAAAATAAAGAGTATATTGGGGTAACATCCGATTTAGAGCGTTCAAAACGTTACCATATTATTTACAATTTTCTCTCTGACTATGAATTTCTCCAACCCAAAGTCCCCGATTTAGACGATATCGTCCCACTCCCTCCCGCTAAATTACCCGCTTGGGACGGTAAAATTGCCTTTCAACGTTGGTATGAAGGCAGCCTCCCCACAAAACCCGCCGATGAATTAATCCAAAAACTCGCTCAAAAAGCAGGGTTAGATTGGCAAACGGGACTACCCATTAAAAAATAACCACCGATAACAATAAACCTGCCCGACTTCCACAATGTCGGGCTGACTTCGGAGCAACTTATGAAAATATCTTTCACTTTTGTCGCTATCTTCACTTTTCTGACCGCTTGCACTCCTTCACAGGCACAAAAAAGTACCAAAATGCCTAATCCAACCGCACAATACCAAAACTTAACCTTTGAGTGCCGACACGAAGATCGCCCTCCTCTCTCACCCGAGACCCAGCAACTTTATCTCTACGCACTCTATCACGACCTCCATAA
>NZ_JWIZ01000040.1 GCF_001038205.1 Muribacter muris
GATCAAACTCTTCAATTCAAAAAAGTTCAATCGCTCAATAAATACTGACTATAAAAACATTAAAATAAAATCATTAAAACGAATTTCAAGTTAAGCACTTATCAAGACTTCAAAATTAAATAATCTTTTAAAATCCGTCAACAAGTGCCCACACAGATTGTCTGATACGTTGTTAAAGAGCAAAAAAGAACGACGCACCGCATAATTTAACTTCTTCACAACAGTGCGTCGTTGTGTGGTGTGCATTATAGGGAAAATGAAAAACAATGCAAGCAGTTTTTGAGAAAATTTTGCAAAAAAATCGAAAAATCTTACCGCTTGGTGAAAATAGAATCAAAATCAACCATTTTAGTCTAAATTATCGGCTGTTTTCCTAAATCTTCTTACATAACGTCTAGCAGTTTTATGTTCATTTATTTCAACTACCAATCAAATCTCTAATGTTAGAACGTCGTTAGATCCCCAAAAACCGTTCAAAAAAGCTTTTCAGTTTCGCAAGAACCGTTTGACGTTTTTTACTGCGTTGATTATCTGGCGTAAAACGAGACATCGGCGGCAAGACTTTATCAATCAACGTGCCTGCTTCACTAAATATACCATTTTCAAACGCACTGTTTACAAATTGATGTGTTGCTTCAGGGTTAAGATTTTCTTTGTCGATAATTTCATCAAGCTCTTTTTGTTTCGCTTGCTCAATATGAAAACGCCAACTTTCCTCAAATTCTGCATTTGGTGTTAACGAAGCAATGAAGGTTTGAATTAAACCTTTTTTATTGCGTAGCTCCACGCTGGAATCAACCGCTTTCTCAATGTTAATCAGCAACGCTTTATCCTCACCATTTTTAATATGGTATTGACGGATAAGCTCTAAGATATAATCAATATTAATTTCCACTTGTTTGATCAATTCCATTTCGAAAACAATGTCATCATTAATATTTTCTGCATCGTCCTCTTTCGTGCTACGAAACTCTTCGTAAAGATCAATATAAAGTGAATGATAGTCTTGGATATTCCTCTCCGTCAAAATCTCTAAGCTCTTAAATTGATCGAACACAGAAAGAATATTTTGTAATTTTAAAAAACTACTGTACAGCTTAATAAATTCTTTTTTAGCTTTTTCGCTTTCAATGCACTCACCAACAGGGAATTTTTCTAAAAGCTCCGCAACAATATCCTTATAACCACGCCGTTTCTTTCCATTGTCTTCATAACCCTCATAGTAATCCTTAAAGGGTTTCATCAACACTAAACCGCCAGCTTCTTTATCACCAAATAAAGCAATACTGTCATTAGTTGCTTTTTCCAGATTGCGAAAACAAACAATATTTCCAAAGCATTTTACCGAATTTAAAATCCGATTGGTACGGGAATAGGCTTGTAGCAAGCCGTGATTTTTCAAGTTTTTATCGACCCAAAGCGTATTGAGCGTTGTCGCATCAAAGCCCGTTAAAAACATATTCACGACAATTAACAAATCAATCTCACGATTTTTCATTCTCAACGATACATCACGATAATAATTTTGGAATTTTTCCGCTGATGTATCGTAATTGGTATTAAATAACCGATTGTAATCGGCAATCGCATTGTCTAAAAAATCCCGATGACTCACGCTCAGCCCTTCAGTATTTTCTGAATTCTCATCGTCAATATTGTCATCATCAAGCTCATCATTTGCGCCGTAGCTAAAAATCGTAGCAATTTTTAGCCTTTGTGCTTCAGGTAATTGTGCTTGTTGCTGTTTGAATGTTTGATAATAGTGCTTTGCCACATCAATTGAACTCACGGCAAAAATCGAGTTAAAACCACTTAGACGAATTTTCGTTTTGATTTCTTCTATTGAGCGGCGATCTGTGGCAGAAGCAAGATGTTCAATATTTGACAAGCGGTTAAAAAAGTAAGATTTATTGCGAAGGGTTTTCTGAGCAAAGTGCTGTAAAATATAGGCGACAATATTATGAATACGTTCAGGGGCGTTCAACGCCCGCTCCCGATCAATATCGGCAACTTTCTTATCTTCCACATTATCAGCTTCTTTCACCGTACGGACATAATCCACCCGAAACGGCAACACATTTTTATCTGCGATTGCATTCACAATCGTATAAGTATGGAGCTTTGTGCCAAACGTCTGTGCCGTTGTGGTCTGTAATGGTGAAAATGCTGATGACTGTTGCTGTGCGTTTTGGGCAAAAATCGGTGTCCCCGTAAAGCCAAATAACGCATACTTTTTAAACGCTTTAGTAATCGCTTGGTGCATTTCACCAAATTGTGAACGATGACATTCATCAAAAATAAGCACAATATTTTCATTAAAAATAGCGTGGCTACCGTGGCGTTTAATAAATATCACCAGTTTTTGAATGGTCGTAATAATAATCTTGGCATTAGGGTCGCCCAGTTGCTTGGCAAGAATTTTGGTGCTGGTATTGCTATTCGCCGCCCCTTGCTGGAATTTGTCATACTCTTTCATGGTTTGATAATCGAGATCTTTTCTATCGACCACAAACAACACTTTATGAATAAAAGGTAACTGGCTGGCAAGTTGCGCCGTTTTAAATGAGGTTAAAGTTTTACCACTCCCCGTTGTATGCCAAATATAACCGCCTGCATCGATTGAACCGAATTGCTTATAATTTTGTGCAATCTGTAACTTATTTAAAATACGCTCGGTAGCAACGATCTGATAAGGACGCATCACTAATAACAAGCGGTCAGATGTGAACACACAATAGCGAAATAGAATTTTAAGCAAGCTATGTTTGGCAAAAAAGGTTTTGGTAAAGTCCATCAACTCCGTAATCGGCTTATTTTCCGCATCTGCCCACCACGAAGTAAATTCAAAACTGTTACTGGTTTTCTGCTTACGCCGATGACTATTGCGTTGCTCTTTTAAATGGCTATCACGGGTTGAATTACTATAATATTTAGTGAGCGTACCATTAGAAATCACGAATAACTGAACATATTCAAACAGCCCGCTACCCGCCCAAAAACTTTCCCGCTGATAACGATTAATTTGGTTAAAGGCTTCCCGAATATCGACCCCACGCCGTTTTAACTCAATATGCACCAACGGCAAACCGTTCACCAATACAGTAACGTCATAGCGATTTTGACGAGGCATATCATTCACTTCATACTGATTTAGCACTTGCAAATGGTTATTGTGAATATCCTCTTTATCCACTAAACGAATATTCTTCATTGTACCGTCATCACGGCTTAAAAGCTGGATCTCATCTTGTTGAATGATTTCACTTTTATCGGCAATATTACTATTTTTATTGGCAATCACTTCATTAAAAAAGTGTTTCCACTCGGTTTCGCTAAACGCATAATGATTTAACCGCTCTAACTGACGGCGTAAATTGGCAATTAAATCTTGCTCGGTATGGATAAATAAACGCTCATAGGCTTGCGAAGTCAGTTGCTGAATAAAGGCTTGTTCAAGCTGTGCTTCACTCTGATAGCTATCTTCCTGAACAGCATTATCCCGCTCATATTTTGCCACTACCGTGCTTTCAGGATTTTCCAATACCAAATCAAGATAGTTCATTTTTTGCCTCGTTTATTGTTTAGTTTTCTATAATAAGCTAATCATAATTCAAGAAATTGAAATAATGCCAATGATGGAGATAAATTTATCTCTCTTTAAAGGTTAAAAGTGTATTCCTATAATATTCATACTGCTGCCGACGTGCATTGATTTCCGCAGGCAAGCCTGTGGTTAAATCATTTACCAATTTATCAAATTTATCCAAAATATCGACGATCATTTGTTGGATTTCGAGTGGAGGAAGTGAAAATTCATATTTCATATTTGCAGTTTTATCTCCACGAGGCATCTTTGCCCCCTTTGAATGTTGAGTATCATACGCAAAAAATAAATCGGATGATAAAACATAATATAAATATTTGGGCAATAATTTATTTTTATACTCTTCTCTTAGTTGAAAAACTAATACATCACCATTTGTTCCGCCGTAATTATCCGCCAACCAGATTTTCTTTAAGTATGGACGAATATTGCCAATTAAAATATTGCCTAACTCATAAGCAATTAAATTACCTTCTATTGGCACATAATCAGATGATTTCTTCCCTTGTTTATTAGGTAATAAATTATCTACTCCTACATAATTTTCTGAATTTAATCTTTCTGCTCCAATACGATTTTTAGCATACTTACAAACCTCCCCCAACGCCACCATTGGCACACCTTGCGGACAAAGTTCTGCCAAACGCTGCCAAATGGGGTTACTTCCGTACCCCCCTATCAGTTATATTATCAAAGGTCAAGAGTTTATTTCGGTAATACTCATATTGTTTTTTCCGCAGGGATAATTCTGCCTCCAGCGTAGCCTCCAGCGTAGCCTCCAGCTCGGTAAAAATGTCAAGCACTTTTACAATTTTTTGTTGAATTTCGAGTGGGGGGACAGGGATAACTATTTTAGAGAATTTCTTTTTAGAAATATTAAATCTGGTTACTCCGCTAGCAGTAAGAGAGATTTGCTTTCTTAAATTTCTGCTTCTAAAAAGATGTTTTAAATAATCAGGGGAGAAATCACTTACTCTATTTAATCTAAAACCAAAACAAAAACTATTCAAATATATATCTTCATTTATTTTTTCATTAACTACTGATGACATACCACACTCATCAGCAGTTTCAGATGAGCCTGTAAACAATATATCTCCATATTCTATTTTATTTTGATTTTCACCTTCAGCTATTTTAACTGTATCGGTTATATTCGTATTCAAGGCAGGATTTTTATAAATATTCATATAAGTAACATATTTATAGTTTCCATTTTCAAAGTGGATTTTTGTTTTCCCTGTTAAACCACTATAAAAGTACCCTAATTCATCTAATGTCCTAAACTCCACCCCATCAGGGCAAAGAGTTTCTATCATTTTTTCAATTTCGTTCATTCTCTTTTCTCGTTATTTTGTAAAAATCCAATATTATGTAGCAGTTGCACAACGTTGTTTTTTATTCGCTTGTAGGGACACACTGCGTGTGTCCAGGTTTTAACCTATTGAAATAATTTGATTTTTATAAAGAACACACGCAGTATGCCCCTACATTCTGTTAAAATGTCTATTTTTGTGCATTTGCTACATAATACCGTAAAAATCATCCAGAAATCGACCGCTCTTGCCTAACCGTCATTAGTAGCTTTTAGATTCTTCAACCTTCCATTTAAACTATTTCCATTCTAGAAAGTGCTGACTTAATATTTAATTAGTTACGTTCAAAAGTATTGGAAATCGGTTTCATCATTTTCCCTCAATCTCCGCCACAATTTTATCAATGGCTGTACGCAGTTCGGATTGATGTTTCACAATATTGGCGATACGGGCATTGAGTTCGGAAATATCCACTTTTTCGCTCGTGTCTTCTTGCTCAACATAGCTTGAAACAGAGAGGTTATAGTCGTTTTCGCCAATCTTTTTATTTTCAATCAGCTCGGCAAAGTGCGGTTGATTTTGCCGTTGTTTTACCGCTTGATAAATGGTGGCAATATTCTCCTCAGAGAGTTTATTTTTGTTACCGCCTTTGACAAACTGACCGCTTGCATCAATAAAGAGAACAGCATTATCGGCTTTGCTCTTTTTCAGCACAATAATGCAAGTTGCAATGGTAACGCCAAAAAACAGGTTGGCAGGTAGCTGGATTACGGTATCCACATAGTTGTTATCGATGAGGTATTGGCGGATTTTCTGCTCTGCTCCGCCCCGATACAATACGCCGGGGAACTCAACGATTGCCGCCGTGCCGTCGGTCGCCAGCCAATGGAGCATATGCATCGTAAAGGCCAAATCCGCCTTACTTTTTGGTGCAAGAATACCTGCCGGTGCAAAACGGGGGTCGTTAATCAAGAGCGGGTTATTATCTCCTTCCCATTTGATTGAGTAAGGCGGGTTGGAAACAATCGCATCAAAAGGTTCATCGTCCCAATGGTGTGGTTCGATAAGGGTATCACCTAGGGCTATATCAAATTTTTCGTAGTTAATATCGTGCAAAAACATATTGATACGGGCAAGGTTGTAGGTAGTGATATTGATTTCCTGCCCGAAAAAGCCTTGCCGAACCTTATCTTTACCCAGCACTTTGGCAAATTTCAGCAATAACGACCCGCTTCCACACGCCGGATCATAGACTTTGTTGATGTGTGTTTTATCGCCAATCACTATTTTCGCCAATAATTCCGATACTTCCTGCGGCGTAAAAAACTCACCGCCCGATTTTCCCGCATTGCTAGCGTACATTGCAATTAAGTATTCGTAGGCATCACCAAATAGATCGTTGTTATTCTCTTGATAATCGCCCAATTTTAAGGAAGCAACCGCATTGAGAATTTTGGCCAGCCGTTCGTTACGCTTCAGCACTGTTGAGCCGAGCTTATTGCTATTGACATCAATATCGGCAAACAGCCCTTTGAAATCGTCCTCACTTTCTTCACCTAGCGCAGAATTTTCAATATTTTTAAACACTCGGCTCAGAATTTCATTCAGATCTTCTTGATGTAATGGGGCATTTTGTTGCACATTCTCAAAAAGATCGCTCGGCAAAATATAAAAACCTTTGGATTGCACCGTTTGCTCCCGACCATATTCCGCCGTTTGATTATCTAATTTGGCATAGTCGAAATCAGGATTACCGGCTTTCCATTCCCCCTGATTGATATAGTTCGTTAGGTTTTCAGAAATAAAGCGATAAAATAGCATTCCCAATACATAGGATTTAAAATCCCAACCTGTTACGCTCCCACGCAATTCTTCTGCGATAGCCCAAATAGTTTTATGTAATTCTGCACGCTCTTGTTCTTTGCTCATTGTTTCCTCGTTTTTCAAGCGGTAGGTTTTATGAAAAATTTTGCAAATTCTACTGAAAATCAGCCCGCTTGTCTGTGGAAGATAAAAAATAAAAGGGCTAACGCAAATTAACCTTAACGGTTGCACTCTTTTGCAAGAATGTTATTGCTGATAGCCCTCGAAATAATAATGAATACGCTGGTTAATTTATCTTTTGCCACCAGCGTTTAATCGGCGGTTTCGGTTGATTGAAATAAAACACTTCGCCGATCATTGGCGTAACAAGGGGAAGATGGTGCTGCTCGGCGGCATCGGCAAGGCGTTCCATCGGCTCTTTCCAGCTATGTTTTGCCAAGGCAAACTTGGCGTTATGCACGCCGATCACAGTTTGCGGGTTTAACTCTTGAATTGCCCGTACCAGCTCGTGCGGTTGGATATGAATATTCGCCCAATCGGCGTTGTACTGCCCGTTTTCCATAATCGCAAGGGTGATATGGGGGAAGCGTTTGCCAATCGCTGGGTAAAAGTCGTCATAGCCGCTGTCGCCGCCTAAATAGAGATTATCCCGCTTGCCCTGCAACATAAAAGACGACCACAGGGTTTGATTCCCTTTCAACCCCCGTCCCGAAAAATGGCGGCTCGGCAAGGCGGTGATCTGTAAATTCTCGGCTAAATCCGCCTGCTCATACCAATCCAGCTCCATAATATTTTCCGCCGGATAGCCCCAATATTCTAAATGCGACCCCACACCTAAGCTGGTGATCACCTTGCCGACTTTGGGCTGTAATTCGCTCACGGCTTGGTAATCAAGGTGATCCCAGTGGTCGTGAGTAATCACCAGATAATCAATGTTCGGCATATCCGCCGGTGAATATGGGTTAGCGCCGTCAAACATTTTGTTGAGAAACGGCAACGGCGAGCCTGCCACCAGCACCGGATCGACCAAAAAACGCTTGCCGTCCAATTGGATCAAATAGGAAGAATGCCCAAACCACACAAACCAGTTTTGATCGGGCGGCAACCTGTGGAGATCGGTTTTGATACTCGGAATCGGTTGGCTCGGTTTAAGATTGTCGATCTTATCGAACACAAATTCATAAAAGGTGATCCAACGGGATTTGCCTCTTGATTGCACACGGGTCGGCGACAAATTCTGAAATTCACCGTTTCGGTAATGGGGCGATTGTTCAACCCGTTGCAGCCGCTCACCGCTCGGCAGCTTGCCAAAGGGTTTAGTTTGCATAAACAGATACACCGCCAAAGCCAATCCCCCGACCACACCGATGATGCACAGTAGCATATTTTTGACCATTTTTTACTCCGTATTGGGGAAAAAGGCATTGTACCCTGTTCGGTAAAAATCGCAATTTTCCACGCAAGCGGTCATTATGTTACACTTTTTTGCAAACTATCCCGCTCGGAGAAATCAAAATGAAACTTGGCATTGTCGGCACGGGAATGATCGTGCAAGAATTTTTACCGCTATTGACGCAGCTTAACCTAGATGACGTAGCACTTTTCGGACGAAATCCGACCAAAACCGCCCAGCTCGCCCAACAACACGGGATTCGGCACAGCTATACCGATTATCACGCTCTGCTGCAAAGCGAGGTGGATACCCTGTATATCGCCCTGCCGAACCATCTGCATTCCCCCTTTGCCGAGCAAGCTCTGGCTGCGGGTAAACACGTGATTTTGGAAAAGCCGATCACCGCCAACGCTCGCCAATTTCGGCAGCTTCGCCAACTCGCTAAACAGCAGAATAAAATATTGATTGAGGCGGTAACGATACACTATCTGCCTGCCTATTGCGAACTCAAAAACCACTTGGCACGGCTCGGACAGATCAAAATCGTCAGCCTCAATTACAGCCAATATTCCTCCCGTTACGATCGCTTCAAAGCCGGTGAAACGCCGCCGGTTTTCGACCCGCAACAAGCGGGCGGCGCATTGATGGATCTCAATGTTTACAATCTGCATTTCGCCATAGGGCTGTTTGGCAAGCCGCAAAATTGCTATTACGCCGCCAATCTGACCCGCCACATTGATACAAGCGGTGTGTTACTGCTGAATTTTCACCATTTCCAAGCTGTTTGCATTGGCGCAAAAGATTGCCAAGCGCCCGTGATGCTCACTATTCAAGGCGATAACGGCAACATCACTATCTCAGCACCCGCCAACCAAATGCAGCACTTCAGCGTAAATCTCAACAATGGCGAAACAGCACACTATACCTTTGACACCCCACACCGAATGTTGCCGGAATTTCAACAGTTTATCCGAATCATTGACGAACAAGACCACAGCACCACCGAGCAGATGCTTGATATTAGCGCAGCCGTGATGGATATTCTCGACCAAGCCCGCCGCCAACAGGGCATTTTTGTGCAAGATTAACCCATCTCACAAGCGGTGAGTTACTCCCACTTTTTTACAACACATAAAAATAGGGCAATCTGTTAAACGGATTGCCCCATTTTGCACATTTTCGGTACTATCTTACCGCTTGTTCCGATTAGCTCAATCGGGAGAGCATTGCTAACACAATGGCGGACGATTTTTCGGCGGCTAGGGGTAAAAATTCCTCAAAAGACAAATGCGAGGCTTTATCCGCTACATCGGAAATTGCCCGCACCACCACAAACGGCACACCAAAGGCGTGGCAAGTTTGTGCGATTGCCGCCGCTTCCATTTCGACTGCGGTTACACGCGGGAAATCACGGCGAATGCGGTTGATCATTTCACTACCGTTCACGAACAGATCACCGCTACAAATTAACCCTGATACCGCATTAAAACCGGCTTTTTGGGTTTCTTTTACCGCTATCTCTCTTAAATGTTCGTCCGCAACAAACGCCGCCGGATTTGCCGGCAGTTGCCCCTTTTCATAGCCAAAGGCTGTTACGTCCACATCGTGATAACGCACCTCCGTTGAAATCACAATATCGCCGACATTTAATTGCGGATCAAGCCCGCCCGCCGAGCCTGTGTTAATCACCATATCCGGCTTAGTCAGTTGCAACAATAATGTTGTGCCGATTGCCGCCGCTGTTTTGCCGATGCCCGATTGTAATAATGCAATAGGCGTATGATTAATTTTGCCCTCGTAAATTTTGCAGCCGGCAATTTCCGTTAATTTCGGTTCTTGCATATAACCTAATAAAATCTCAATTTCCTGTGCCATTGCACCGATAATACCAATTTTCATTATTTTACCTCTCTTTCTTGTTGTAATTTATCGACTAAAAAATCCAAGACTGCGTAAGTATAATCATCGTTATATAGCGTGTTGCTGATGAGAATATACTTACCGTCCAAAATTGCCATAGGGATCATTGGCGGCGAGTAGGTTTTGTAGCGTTGTACATCCTCGTTTACCCGTTTTTCCACCCCCGCCGAGTGAAACAGATCTTGAAATCGGCGCAGATTCACATTGTGTTTCAGCAGCCATTTTTCAATGAGCTGATTACTCTTTGTTAAACTGTGCTCCGGCTTTTGTCCGGCACTGTCAAACAGAAATAGATCACTTAACTCCGACCGACCGTACTCCGCAAAGGTCGCATTCATTCTGGCGGAAAAGGCATTGCCTTTTTCAAAGGCAGGCGAACGCTGCAACACCACTTTATCTTGATGCCGAGCGGCATAATTTTTCAAATAATCATCGCCGCTCAAACACACATCACAACCGTAGCTGTAAAAATATTGAATTAAGACTTTATCTTTCGGTAGCGAAATCTTGAGCGGTGTTTTATAGGAATAATAGCCTTTCCCGTCTTTAAAGAGCGGCTCTGCCTCACTTTGCTGTGCTGCCTGCACATTGATTGCAAAGGCGGCTAATAATAGCGCCCATCTTTTTTTCATCGTGTTATTGCTCCTTATCAGTAATGGGGTGGCGGTGTTTCTTCCGCTTGGCTTGCCACATTGCTCGTCTGCACCCCTTGAAGCTTCTCGGCTAAATGACGCACCTGATGTTGTAACTTATCCAAAGCAAATTGTTGGATAATTAAGGCTTGGTTAAGTTCCTCAATCGTCTGTTCTTGAAACGCCACTTTGGTTTCAAGCTCGGTCAAATAACCCCATAAATTCTTTAAATTTTCCGGCATTTTTTCATAAAAAAGTTGTCATAAACGGCAATACACTTTACCCTATCCCTCTTTGTTTGAGAAATCATTTTTCGGGGCTTCCCCGCAATTACAAGGAAATCTTATGTTAAAAACAAAACATTCTACCCTGGCACTGGTTGCCGCAATGTTAGCCAGCCCGCTTGCGTTAGCCGACAAAGCCGACTCCAAATTTGTGGACGACTCGTCCTACGCGGTCGGCGTCTTAATGGGCAAAAATATCGAAGGCGTGATGAGCTCACAAAAAGAGATTTTTTCCTACAACCAAGAGCGTATCATTGACGGCGTACAAGATACCTTAAAGAAAACCGGCAAACTCAGCGATGAGGAGCTACAAAAACAACTGAAAGCCTTAGACAGCTATTTGATGGCGGAAGAAGAAAAAATCCAAGCGCAAAAAAGCAAAGCGACCGTAGAAGCCGGTGATAAATTCCGTGCCGACTACGCCAAAAAAGCCGGCGTGAAGAAAAGTGAGTCAGGCTTACTTTATAAAATTGAAAAAGCCGGGGAAGGCAAATCGCCGGAGCCGAAAGATACCGTCAAAGTGCATTACAAAGGCACACTACCGGACGGCACAGTGTTCGACAGCTCCTACGATCGTGGCGAGCCGATCGAGTTTCAATTAAACCAACTTATTCCGGGTTGGGTAGAGGCAATTCCAATGTTGAAAAAAGGCGGTAAAATGGAAATCGTTGTGCCGCCGGCATTGGGCTACGGCGATCGCCAAGCGGGGAAAATTCCGGCAAATTCAACCTTAAAATTCGAGATTGAATTACTTGACTTCAAACCGGCGAAATAATCACGATTAATACAAGCCGAACCTTTTGCAAAACATCGGGGCTAACCGACCGCTTGCAAAAGGTTCTTAACCCTTTTCAGTGCTATGACATCACACTTTACCCCTTTTTCTGACGAAGACCACGCCATACTTGCCTCCTACTTTCCGGTGGTGGACGGCATCGCTGCGCTGATCGGCGACCATTGCGAAATCGTGCTACATTCGTTGGAATTTTTGGAACATTCGGCGATCTACATCGTCAATGGGCATAATACCAGCCGTAAAATCGGCTCACCGATTACCGACCGCGCGTTGTGGTCGCTCCACCATATGCAGACGGACAGCGTCTCCAAACCCTATTTCACCCGTGCTAAAGGCGGCGTGCTGATGAAATCGATCACCATTGCGATCCGTAACGGCAAACAGCACGTTATCGGGCTTATCTGCATCAACATCAATTTAGATGTGCCGGTCTCGCAATTTCTCACCAGCTTTATTGCACCGCCGGAAACGGATACGAAAGTCAATTTCGCCAGCTCGGTGGAAGATTTGGTTGCCCAGACGATTGAATCCACCGTGGAAGAAATCACCACTGATCGCACCATTGCCAACAACAATAAAAACCGCCATATCGTCAGTGCCTTGTTTGAAAAAGGGATTTTCGATATTAAAGATGCGATTAACCAAGTGGCAGAGCGGCTCGGCATCTCACGCCATACCGTTTACCTCTACATTCGCCAAATGAAGCAGGATCAAGAGTAATGCGTTATGTGATGGCAATCAAACACGGCGTATATGGCACGCAGGGGGCATTTTTAGCCTATCAATTTGCCGAACAACTACTCCGCTCAGGGCATCACATCAGCCAAATTTTCTTCTTTCAAAACGGCGTAACCAATGCCAATCGGTTCGTCAATCCGGCAAATGATGAAGTGAATTTGGTGGAATGTTGGCAAAAATTGGCACAAACCCACCGCTTGTCGCTGCATCTCTGCATCTCGGCAGCCCAACGGCGGGGCATTGTGGCAGAAAATCTGGCAGCAGGCTTCACCCTTGCCGGTCTGGGTGAATTTAGCCAAGCAGTGCTGAAAGCCGATCGACTTCTGACGTTTTAAAATGAAAACCTACAAACTCGCTTTTCTATTTACCCAACCACCGTTCGGTAGCAGCGTCAGCCGTGAAGGGCTAGACGCATTACTCGCCGCCAGTGCCTTTTGCGATGAAGACGATATTGCGATCTGCTTTATTGATGACGGCGTATTCAATTTACTCGCTCATCAAACGCCGAATTTAATTCTGCAAAAAGATCATATCGCCGCCTTTAAACTGATTGAACTCTACGATCTCAAGCACTGTTTTATCTGCCAACCGTCCGTTTTGGATCGGCAACTTGAACAGTGCGATTGGATCTTATCTGCGCCGATCTTTCTCGATCGCCCACAGATCCACGACGTTTTACAACGGGCGGAAAAAATTCTCACTTTCTAGGAACGGCTATGCTCTACACTTTCTCCCAAGCACACTATGATCCGCACGACCTTCACCGATTGCTCGCAAACATCACCGAGACAGACGCGGTACTTCTGTGGCAAAACGGCGTGCTGCAAGCGGTCAAATCCCCCGCACTTTTTGCAAAAATCCCGAATCTGTTTATACTGGAGAACGATCTGAACGCCCGCGGGCTGCGTACCGATTTCCCCGTGATCTCACTGGCTGAGGCGGTATCGCTCACGGAGCGTTACTTCCCGCAAATCGCCCTTTAGGAGAACCCGATGGATCTGCATCATATCCGTGAAGAATACAGCAAACGGCAACTTTCCAAATCGCAATGCGCCGCCGAGCCGCTCACCCAATTCCGACAATGGCTCAATGAAGCCATTCAAGCAAAAGTTAATGAGCCGACTGCGATGAATCTTGCCACCGTGGAAAACGGCAGACCCGTCAGCCGCATTGTGCTATTGAAAGAAGTCAATCAGGAAGGGTTTATTTTTTTCACCAACTACCACAGCCGCAAAGGGCAAAATATCAGCCAAGCACCCTATGTCGCCCTTAATTTTTTCTGGGCGGAATTAGAACGGCAGGTGCGGGTTGAGGGCGACATTACCCCGATCAGTGAACAGGCATCGACCGATTATTTCCACTCCCGCCCTTACACCAGCCAAATCGGTGCTTGGGCAAGCGAGCAGAGCCAACCGATCGAAAATAAGCAATGGCTACTGGCACGGGCGGCAAAATTTGCGCTTAAACACCCGCTTAGCGTCCCAAAACCGGATCACTGGGGCGGTTATCTCGTCCGCCCAAACTACGTTGAATTTTGGCAAGGCAGACCAAGCCGCCTGCACGATCGCATTTGCTATCAAAAAACCGCAGAGCAGTGGCAAAAGGTACGGCTTTCACCTTAACCGCTTAGGCTTTTTTCACCGCAGTGATGCGACACCATTCCTCTTTTTCCGCCACCGGATCAAGCACAAACGCAGATTGATAGGCTTGGCAAACCGACTGCGCTTGGCTGGCAAGAATCCCCGACAAACCCAGCTCGCCGTGCGGTTTCACTAAGGTCGTGATAGTCGGTGCAAGCTCTTTGAGCGGGCCGGCAAGGATATTCGCCACCACCACATCGGCTTGCAAGTTGTCCGGCTGATCTTTGGCAAGGAAAAGTTGCAATCTGTCCGCTACATTATTGGCTTGTGCATTATTGCGACTGGCTAAAATAGCTTGCGGATCAATGTCGATCCCAATCGCCGCTTTTGCCCCCAATTTCAACGCTGCGATTGCCAAAATGCCCGAACCGCACCCAAAATCAATCACCGTTTTACCGGTTAAATCCAAGCTGTCCAACCACGCCAAGCACAACGCCGTTGTCGGGTGCGTGCCTGTTCCAAATGCCAAACCGGGATCGAGCATCACATTCACCGCACTCGGATCCGGCACGTCCCGCCAACTTGGGCAGATCCATAACCGCTTGCCGAACTGCATCGGATGGAAATTATCCATCCACTCCCGTTCCCAATCTTTATCTTTAATCTGCTCAATTTTATGGGCAAAATCCGGCGCAACCAAACGGCTGGTTATTAACGCCTCAACGATAACAGCCATATCCGTTTCCGCATCAAACAAACCGACCACATCCGTGTTACCCCATAACCGAGTTTCCCCCGGCAGCGGCTCAAAAATCGGCGTATCTTGGCTATCCATAAACGTTACCGACACCGCCCCAATCTCTACTAAAAAATCGCTGATCTGCTCAGCCTGTTGATCCGTACTGTTTAAACGAATTTGTACCCACGCCATAGTTGTTCCTTATAATTTAGGCTCATTAAAAATTTGCAAATAATATAATCGCTGCTGATAATACTCAATCACTTGTTCAATATGCTTTTTAGGCATAAAGGAATGTTGGTAAATCGCAATCACTTTTTCCTTCGACTTAACCAAATTTATCAATAAATTTTTCGCTAATGTTTCACTTAGCCCAATCTTTGTGCCAAATTCAACAAAATCCATTCCTAAATAGCAGCCGTATTTTGTTTCAAACCCGTGCGCTAACTGTTGCCCCCCTTCTTCTTTCTCTAACAAAGGCAGTGCAAGTCGATCACTGAACGATTCGGGATAGGGCTTTACCGACACAAAATCATATACAGGCGCTAATGAAATAAGATGATCTTGAGTAGCGATTAATGAAAAATTGCGTAAATGCAAGTCATTATTGCCAAGCAAATAAGCATATACAATCCGTAAGAAAAGATCTTTTTTGACCGTTAAATCCTTATCGCTTACATTGTCTAAAATAAATTTGACTGCTCTTTCATAGCTAATATATTGCTCGCCATCCGCTTTAATTTTGCCATATTTTTCCGCAATTCCCATTGCACCATCAAGCTGTTCTTGATGTACAGCCTCGCCATTCACCCGATCATAACGTTTAATCACAAACGCATATTCTCTTTTATCCGGTTCTTGCGTTTTAAAATAAACTAACCCGTTTTCCGGCACATTAAATTTTAATGCATTCATCACTTGCATTGTGGCGTGTTCATTTTCCGCCAAAAAAGGATAACGGTTTGTCGGTGAAGGCTTTAAAATAAAATCGCCTTTTGAATCTATAATATCAAACTGATTATGTTGAATAATAAGCTGTAATTTAGGCTGATAACCGGAAATACTCATTCCTTTCTGCTTAAGCGGACACCGGTTTTCAAAGGATTGGCTATCAAAATTCAGCATTGGATTAAACTTAGCATTGTCGGTTAATGCTTTCAGCCCTTTACGACTATATCCTATGTCATATTCTGTTGCTAATAACGGCTTTAATGTAATAGGGCATCTCATTTTTATTCTCCCGCAATCAGTTGCACTGCGCCGAGTAAATTGCTGCCATTTTGAATCAGCATACCGAATAGATCCTTTTCATCAATCTTTTGTAATTCACTCACACGAGATCTTAACCACCCTTCCGGTGCTAACGAAGCAAAATAGGGAAATAGAACAGCCGAATGAAATACCCTCTTTTCCACAGGAAAACTTAATGAAAGCGGAATACCTTCGTAATCCGATAAGTATTCAAAAGTAAAGTCTGTATCTTCCTGCCGTAAATAGCCAATTTTTTTACCATATAGAATCACCGTTACTTGACGAAACATAATCTTATCCCCAATGCTTCGGCGACCCTCACTAGACTCATAAATTTCACTTGGCTAGGATCTTTAAACATTCTTTTTAAGGTCGAGCGAGAAACCCCTGTTTGCCATTCCAAACTTTGTAGATCTAAGCGTAGCATTTTACGCTTTTCATTTAATACATTGCCAATTTTCATAAGATCATTACCGCTAATCTCTTGAATGTCCTGCCGATTAGCTAATGCCTCGGCTTCCAACTCTAACTGGTTTTTCAATTCAGATATGAGAGAAAGGATATTTTCACGCATCACAGATAAACCTTATAACAGTATAAAAAGGCAAAAAAGATTAAAAATGAGCTAATACTAAGACAAAATACCATAAAAAAACCTTTTGTCAAAAAATGATTGACAAAAGGTCATATATAACCCGATTAGGAAATTACTAACCCCGTCCACCAACGGTGATTTTATCCAGTTTCACGGTTGGTTGCCCAACGCCGACCGGCACGCTTTGCCCTTCTTTACCGCAAGTCCCGATACCGAGATCAAGCGCCATATTTTTGCCGACCATCGAAACCTGCTGCATTGCTTCAATACCGCTGCCAATCAAAGTTGCCCCTGTTACCGGGCGGGTAATTTTACCTTTTTCGATAAGATACGCTTCCGCCGTTGAGAAGACAAATTTACCGGAGGTAATATCCACCTGCCCGCCACTAAAGTGCGGCGCATACAGCCCGAACTCGACCGACTCGATCATCTCGTCAAACTCGTGATGCCCCTCGGTTAAATAGGTATTGGTCATTCTCGGCATCGGCAAGTGGGCGTAAGATTCCCGTCTGCCGTTACCGGTCGGTGCAACCCCCATTAACCGTGCGTTGAGTTTATCCTGCATATAGCCTTTCAAAATACCGTTCTCAATCAAGACGTTACGTTGCGAAGGCACACCTTCATCGTCCACCGTAATCGACCCTCGCATATCCGCCACCGTACCGTCATCTACAATCGTACACAACGGCGAGGTAACCTGCTCGCCGATTCTGCCGCTAAACAGAGAGGATTCTTTACGGTTAAAATCCCCTTCTAAACCGTGTCCGACCGCTTCGTGTAATAAAATACCCGGCCAACCTGCGCCCAATACAATCGGCATTGAACCGGCGGGCGCAGGCACGGCGGCTAGATTCACAATCGCTTGCCGTACCGCTTCTGTCGCTAAGTAAACCGCACGGCTGTCGCCCGTGTAGTGCGGTTCAAAAAACCAATTTAGCCCGAAACGCCCGCCCGCACCGGCACTGCCACGTTCACGTTTGCCGTTTTGCTCCACCAGTACCGATACGGACAAACGCACTAAAGGGCGGATATCGGCGGCAAGTGTGCCGTCAGTGGCACACACCAGCATTTCCTCATAAATTGCCGATAAATTAGCGTTTACCTGTATCACGCGCGGATCAGCACTGCGTGCGGTGCGATCCACCAAATGCAACAATTCGACCTTTTGCTCACGGCTTAGGGTATCCAAAGGGTTGATTGAGGCATAGCGTTTCACCGCCTGCGTTGCCCGAAACGGCTGCACCGTTAATTTAGCAGGCTGCTGTGTGATGCTGCGTGCCGCCATCGCACACTGTTCCAACTGATTTAGTGAGATCTGATCTGCGTAAGCAAAGCCGGTTTTTTCACCGGATACCGCTCGCACACCAACGCCGCAGTCGATATAAAATCCGCCTTCTTTGATGATACTGTCTTCCAGCGACCAGCTCTCATCTTGGCTGAATTGAAAATAGAGATCGCCGTAATCAATTTGGCGGGAGGAAAAATGATCTAACACACGGGTTAAATCGGCTAACTGTAGCCCGCTCGGCTGGAGCAGGCTGTTTGAAACGTGGTTTAACATTGATAATCCTGAAAAATCAAAGGCTCGTTTGAGCCGTTACAAGCGGGGAGATTGTAAGGGAAATTTGCAAATTGGCGAAGTGAAATCCGCCAATCCTAATAAACCCAACTAAGATAATCTAAACAAATAAAACGAGATAAATTAGGGAGAATGTTAAATTAGGTTGTAATAAGTGGAATAAAAAATGAAAGGCTGTTACACATATTGAAAGAAGAAAACCCAGTCAGAAACGACCGGGTTTTGATTGAGAAGAGACGGCTAATCACTAAACAGCC
>NZ_JWIZ01000041.1 GCF_001038205.1 Muribacter muris
TACACATTTTAACAAAATGTAGGGACACACTGCGTGTGTCCTTTATAAAAATCAAATTATTTCAATAGCTTAAAATCCGGACACACGCAGTGTGTCTCTACAAGCGAACAAAAAACAAGTTTGTGCAACTGCGACATAATATTGAATAATTGCAAAACAGCGGTGAAATCTCACCGCTTGTATAACCTCTATTCTAATATGCCGGCACTGGCTCGGCGTTTATATACCACCATTGTCAGTATAATCGGTACGATAATCGCCACGAGCATTGCAACTGCAAATGTGCCCCAGAATTGATGCTGAATGGATAAAATGCCTGGTAAACCGCCTACACCGATACTGCTCGCTAACACGCCTGCCAAACCGCACACTAAGGCGGCACACGCCGAGCCGATCATCGCACAGAGCATTGGGAAACGGTATTTTAAGTTGATGCCGTACATTGCCGGTTCGGTAACACCTAAGTAGGCAGATAATGCCGCCGGTACTGCCACTTCTCGTACGCTGGCTTTTTTGCTCATAATGATGACAGCAACCACCGCCGAAGCCTGTGCAATATTAGACAGTGCAATCAACGGCCACACCGGCGTGCCGCCAATGCTTTGGATCATCTGCATATCAATCGCAAGGGACGTTTGATGAACCCCCGTTACCACAAGCGGCGCATATAAGAAGCCGAATAATGCCGCACCAATCGGCGCAAAATCGCCCGTCATTGCATATTTCACCACAAATGCCACGCCATTACCGATTTCCCGCCCGAGAGGCCCGATAATCGTATGTGCAAGAAACACAGCTAAAATAATGGACGTTACCGGCACAATAATTAAATTTAAGAAGTCCGGCACGATTTTGTTAAAAAACCGTTCAATGTAAGATAATGCCAAACCTGCCATAATCGCCGGAATAACTTGGGCTTGGTAGCCGACTTTTTCTACCGCCAGCCAACCGAAATCCCAAACGTCCGGTATTTGCGATCCTAACCCGTAAGAATTCATCAACTGCGGCGATACTAAGGTAATCCCCAATACAATGCCCAAAATCGGCGATGTCCCCATTTTCCGTGCAATCGACCAACAGATCCCGACCGGCAAGAAGTGGAAAATCGCCTCACCAATCAACCATAAGAAAGAATGCACACTCTGCCAAAATGGGCTGACTTGGGTCAAGGTTTTGCCGTCAATCATCGCAATATCACCGATCACATTGCGGAAACCTAAAATTAACCCACCGCTAATCAACGCCGGTAACAGTGGAATAAAAATATCCGCCATATGCGAAATCAAGCTCTCATACCCTTTTTGATTTTGGCGGGCCGCCGCTTTCACCTGCTCTTTATCGACACTTGCCAAGCCGGTTTTTTGCAATAGCACATTGTAGTAATCACCCACTTCCTGCCCGATAACCACTTGGTATTGCCCGCCCGTTGAAAAATTAGCTTTTACCATCGGTAAAGCCTCGATACCTTTGCCGTCCACCTTTGTTTCATCATTCAGTACAAAACGTAAGCGGGTAATACAGTGGGTAACGGTGGCGATATTTTCACGCCCGCCGATCAATTCAATCAATTTATCCACATTTTGCGGATCAAGTTTTTGTTTAGCCATAATATGCACCTAAGGACAATCAATAGGCTAAATTATAGATTTTAGGCGAAATTTTAGCAATGGGAACGTTCCCAAACCGTGATCGAGATCACAAAATGACTAATTCAAATATATTAACTTCGACACAATCGTAAAAAATGCGCCCAAACCGACCGCTTGCTGCGGATCTAATGGTTACACTTTTTTGGGTAATTCCACGATCCGAGAGGGTTCAAGGGTGGTTGCTTCCATTCCTAACATCAGCCGTGCTAACGTTACCGTGCGGGCAAAAAACTCTCGAATACGGACTTTATAGTGGTTTTCGGGATAGGTAGCGGCATAGCAGATCGCATCAATCCCTTTAAATTGGGCGACTAGCAATGCTCGCTCACAGTGAAATTGTTGGGAAACGATGATAAAAGGCGGTAATTTGAACACTTTATCGGCACGAATCACCGAGTCAAAGGTGCTATATCCCGCATAATCTTGTCGCATTTTGGTAGGCGAGATACCCATTTTTTGCAGATCGGCGCTCATCATCTTCGGCTCGTTATAGTAGGGGGTTTGGTTATCGCCACTGAGCAACAGATACTGCACTTTCTCGGCGTGAAGTACCTGCTTGGCTGCTTCCAAGCGGTATTTATAATAGAGATTAGGTGCGCCACTGGAGTAAAATTTTGCCGTGCCAAGCACCACGGCATACTCCCGAGCAGGTAGTCGATTGATGTCCGTATAGACTTTTGCCTTTACCCAATAGCTCGTGCCGAGATCGATGGCAACAATGAGCAAGCCTAACAGCCCCGTAGCCCACACAGCCCGTTTCGACCAGCGTTTGAGCCATAGTGAAAAGCGTGTAAATCGGAGGCGTATTTTTTCTGTCATTCTCTGCCCTTTGCCTGCTGCGTTTCAGCATGGGTGATATACATTGTCGCCCCAATAATAATCGCTGCCCCCAGCCACAATTTACCCGGCGGCACCCAGTTAAACACCAGCCAGCCAGCCAACACGTTAAGGGGTAACTTAATAAAATCAAATGGTTGAATATAAGAAGCATCGGCTAAGCGGTAGGCTTTCGCCACCGCCAATTGTGCCAGTGCAGTAAAAAAGCCGAGTAAAATCAAATAACCGAAATCGCTAAAAGAGGGCAGGCTAAACCCGTTCGGACTTAAATTGGTTAAGGCAATCAACAGGTTAAAGGGTGTAATCAAAATAAAAAGATAAGCGACCATTGTCGTAGGCGAATCCTCCGCAGAGAGTTTTTTCACCATCAATGAATAACACGCCCAAAAGAATGCAGCGGCAACCGGCAATAATACGATCCACTCAAAATCGTCCGACCACGGTGCTAAAATAATCATTGCCCCGATAAAGCCGAGAAAGGTTGCCGCCCAACGCTTCGCCCCGACTTTCTCTTTTAACAAAAGCCCCGAACCGATCGTAACGAACAGCGGAGAGGTCATCAGTAACGCAATCCCCTGCCAAATCGGTATCGGATAAGCCAGTGCCATTGTCCAGCACTGAATGCCGATCGCCGATAAAAAGACCCGAAAACAGTGCCAACCGAAATGACGGGTTTTTAACGATTGGAAAAAGCCCATCTGTGCCATACTCGGCATAAGGAATAAAAATGCGGCTAAATATTGAACAAGGGCAATCACGCTGGCATCAAGCGGGGAGACGGAGGTCAGTTTGGGAATAAGCGTATTGATACAGGCAAACAGCACGCCCGCAGACACAATCGCCAATGCCCCTTTGATTGGTTGATGATTTCGCATAGCTTCACGATGACAAGTAAACAAGGTGGTAGCATAGCGGAGCGGCTAAAAAATGCAAGCCTTAGCCACAGGTTCGGGCGATTTTGGCTGCCAAACAAGCTATTTTTAGCCATTTAAAAATCTAGACGTTTAGACGGCTAAAATTTCTTGACAAATGCTGTCGCCCTCGCTAATTTAGTCAGCGATAAAAAGAAACATATTGGCACGCAAGCGGTGAGATACCGCCTGTTTTCTGCAAAATAAGGTTCACTATGGCACAACATATCACCCTTTTTACCGATCAACCGCTGCCCCTTACCCTTGGCGGCACGCTCTCGCCCGTTCAGGTGGCTTACCAAACCTATGGGCGTTTGAATGCGACAAAAGATAATGCGGTGCTGCTCTGCCACGCATTAACCGGCGATGCCGAACCTTACTTTGCACCACCGGCGGATAAAGGTTGGTGGCAGGATTTCATTGGGGCAGGCGCAGCGTTCGACACCGATCGCTATTTCTTTATTTGCTCGAACGCGTTGGGCGGCTGCAAAGGAACAACCGGTCCTGCTTCCCTCGACCCGCTCACCCAAAAACCTTACGGTAGCCGCTTTCCGATCATCACCGTTCAAGATATTGTCGCTGTGCAAAAAGCGCTGTTAGAGGCACTCGGCATTGACACACTACACGCCGTAGTTGGCGGTTCGTTCGGCGGAATGCAAGCGACCCAATGGGGCATTAGCTATCCCGATAGAGTGCGCAATATCATCAACCTTTGCTCCTCTCTCACCCTAAGTGCCGAGGGGATCGGGTTTAACCACGTGATGCGCCAAGCGATCGTCAATGATCCCGACTTTCGCGAAGGGGATTATTACGACCATCGCCCGCCCGCCAACGGGTTAAAACTGGCTCGAATGATCGGTATGCTGACCTACCGCACCGATGTTCAGCTCGCTAAGGCCTTCGGGCGTGAAACCAAGCAACACGGGGCTATTTGGGGCGATCATTTCCAAGTGGAATCCTATTTGAGCTATCAAGGGGTGAAATTTTTGGATCGTTTTGATGCCAACAGCTATTTGCGTCTATTACGTGCGTTGGATTTATACGATCCGGCGCTCGGCTTTGCAAGCGAGCGGCACGCCCTACAACGTATTCAAGCAAACTACACCCTCGTGGCAGTTACTAGCGATCAACTGTTTAAATCGGTGGATATGCACAAAAGTAAACAACGGTTGGAAGAGGCGGGAGTGAAGCTCGATTTTTACGAGCTACACTCTAATTTTGGGCACGATGCCTTTTTAGTCGATTACAGTTTTTTTGAACCGATGATCCGCAAAGGGTTGGCAAAATAGTTAAGCCCCTTTCAATTTATGCGGCAAAATCCCTTGAAATAACTCTCGGCTTTTGAGGGGAGCCGAACCTAAATAAGGCTTGAGCGCCAAGCGGGTAAAGCGTTTCGCCGCCTGTTGCGTACTTTTTTCCCGAAAATCCAACGCCGCAAACGCCAATAAATCCTGCCCGAGAAAACTTAAATTATTTTGCAAGAGTGAAGCAATAAAACCTTCATTTTCCCGAAATTGATAGCACATTGTCGGGGAAACCGGCTCGCCCGTGGCGGCACATTGGGTAAAATTCACCCCGTAACCGAGGGCTTGCAATACCTGAAATTCAAAGGTTCGCAAGGTCGGTTCAACCTCCGGCTTTGAAGCAAGGCGAGTAAGGCAGTGCAGATAGTGTTGAAATAATTCGGGGTAGGCGGTATGGTTTTCCAGCACACGGCTTAACACTTCATTGACATAAAAACCGCTATAAAGAGCAAGGGTAGGCATTGGCAGGGTCATTGAAATCGCTTCAACCTTACTGAGAATTTTTAACTCACCCCGCCCGCTCCAGCTCAACAGTAGCGGTGTAAAGGGTTGCAACAAGGCTTTGAGCGGCGAGCGGGCACGCCTTGCGCCTTTGGCAAGCAGGGTTATCCGCCCTTGCTGTTCCGTGAAAAAATCAACCAATAAGCTGGTTTCGCTATATTCTCTGCGATGCAGCACAAACGCCCGTTGCATAGTCAAATTCGCTCTCGTACGAAACAGGACGCTGTTGCGTCCCGTTTAATATAATTAGAAATCCGTTGCTCAAACTTGAGCAGTGGTTCATCTTGCCCGCATACAGCCGTTAGGCACTCTACAATCCGACATTTTGAGCGTTACGCCGACATATTGTCAAAAAACGGCATTAACTCACCGCTTGCCGTTATTCGTCAATGTAGCCGAGGGAACGTAGCGCACGCTCATCGTCCGCCCAGCCGGCTTTGACTTTCACCCACAATTCAAGGTGCACTTTGTTGTCAAACAGACGTTCCATATCGGCACGGGCTTCCGTGCCGATCACTTTGATTTTCTGCCCTTTATTGCCGATCACCATTTTTTTCTGCCCATCACGCTCGACTAAAATCAAGCCGTTGATCTCATAAGTGCCACGTTCATTGGTTTTAAACTGTTCAATCTCAACCGTTACGGAATAGGGTAATTCTTCCCCCATAAAACGCATCAGTTTTTCACGGATAATTTCCGATGCCATAAAACGTTGAGAGCGGTCGGTAACGTACTCTTCCGGATAGTGGTGAATCCCCTCTTTCAGCGATTGACGCACATATTTCTCTAAAATCTGTACGTTTTCGCCCTTATGTGCCGAGATTGGAATAATTTCTTTAAACGGAAACTTGGCATTCAGCTCAGTAATGTGCGGCAATAGCACCTCCTTTTCATTAATATTGTCGATTTTGTTGATCGCCAATATCACCGGTGCTTTTGTGCCACGCAGTTTATTTAGTACCATTTCGTCATCGTCTGTCCATTTTGTGCCTTCCACCACAAAAATGACCATATCGACATCACCAATCGCACTGCTGGCGGCACGATTCATCAGCCGGTTAATCGCCCGCTTTTCTTCAATATGTAACCCCGGCGTATCCACATAAATTTCTTGATACGCCCCTTCGGTTTTAATCCCTAAAATGCGGTGGCGGGTAGTTTGTGCCTTGCGTGAGGTAATCGAAATTTTTTGCCCAAGAATTTTATTTAAAAGGGTCGATTTGCCGACATTCGGACGCCCGACAATCGCAATAAATCCGCAGTAAGTTTTTAATTCTGTTGTCATACTTTCTCATTGAGGTTGAACACGCGGTCGGTTTTAAGACCTTTTTTGCAAATTTTTGCTGTTTGCTGACCGCTTGTTGAGTTAATCGTTTAAATAATGATGCTGCCAATCAGGAAAAACAACATTCAATGTATCACATAAGGTTCGCTTGATCGTTTCCAAAAGAAAACATTCAATCTCTTCATAATTACGCTTATCCGCTTGAGATAAGGCTTGATAATATTCGATACGATCACTATCAGAGATAATCGCTAAAGGATAACCTCTTTTTATCAATTCTAAATTCATCAATAAGCGACCGGTTCTGCCATTTCCGTCAGTAAACGGATGAATATGCACAAAATCCGCGTGTAAACGGGCGATACATTTAATGTCAAGAAACTCATCTGAATGGGGTAATGCCGATGTGGATTGGTGATAATTTATCAACAAATTATCCATTTCCGTTTGCACTAAATAGGGTTGGGGCGGAATATGTTCGCTCCCCCCAATCATAACCGGTACATTACGGTATTTACCCGCACTATATTCATAATCCGTTCCTTTTAATAATAAATAATTAAATTCTTTAATCTGCTTTTCAGATAACGGATTATTCTCTTTGATTAAATCTTTCAGATAATAAATCGCATTTCTGTGGTTAATAATATCTAAATGATCTTTAAAGGGCTTACCCTTTGCGGTAATGCCGTTTTCAAGTAATACCTTAGTTTCTATCAACGTTAAAGAATTTCCCTCAATCGCATTGGATTGTTGGTTATATTTTAAATAAAAATGTTCTTCAAGTTTTTGCGCCGTTATAGCATCTAACGGTCTCTTACTATTCAACATTTTTAATAATGTCGCGAATCGGTATTGGCTCAGATCATCTAATTGCATTGCGTTTCTTCATAAAGCAAGCGGTCGGTTTTAAGGCATTTTTGGCAAATTTTTGCCGTTTGCTGACCTCTTGTTGAGATTATTTGTTGAGCAATTTTTGCAAAACTTGCTCGGCTGCACTTTGTTCGGCTTTACGGCGGCTAGTGCCGCTGCCGATCACTGCCTCTGCCAATCGTTCAACTTTACAACTTACGGTAAAGGTTTGGTTATGCGCTTCGCCTTTAATTTCAATCACTTGATATTCCGGCAATTTTAGCCTTTTGCCTTGCAAATACTCTTGCAAACGGGTTTTCGGATCTTTTTGCGCTTCGCCCGGTTTCATTTCCGCCAGCAAATCTTGATACCAACGGTAAACACATTCAAGCGCTATTTCAAAGCCGGAATCCAAATAGATCGCGGCGATAATTGCCTCAACACAATCCGATAAAATCGATTCCCGCCGAAAACCGCCGCTTTTCAGCTCGCCTGCCCCCAAACGTATATGCTCGCCTAGCTCTAGATGACGCGCAACAATCGCTAAGGTCTGCTCCCGCACCAAAGAGGCCCGCATTCGGCTGAGTTCCCCCTCGTTTGCTTTCGGGAATTTATCGTACAATGCTTTGCCAATGGCAAAGTTAAGAATGGAATCGCCGACAAATTCCAGCCGTTCGTTATTCTTTGCCCCTGCACTGCGATGGGTAAGCGCTTGTTTTAGGTAATCAATTTGTCGGAATTGATACCCCAGCTTACGCTGTAATCGTTCTAATTGCATTAAGACCTCTGCCCTTGAGTTAAGGAAATGCGACCAACTTTGCCGCTGAAATTATTATTGTATTGTGGTAAATAATCGGTTAAATCGTATGCCGGTTGGAAATTCATTCGGCTTTTTATCCAAACTCAACCAAATAAAAGTGGCTTTACCGACCAGATTTTTCTCCGGTACAAAGCCCCAAAAACGGCTGTCTTCACTGTTATCCCGATTATCGCCCATTACGAAATAATGCCCTGCCGGTACAACCCATTCGCCAACGGCTTGCCCCGCTTGTTGATAAAAATAGGGGGCATAATTAAATGCCTGCGGGTTATTTAAAATTTGATGGCGGACATCACCGATTTCCGTACGCTCAATTTGCATTTCACCGTGATAGAAAAAGTCGGGATTTGGTGCTGCACCTTGATATTGGAATGTCTTCACTTCGCCGGTTTTGCCGTCTGTTACCGTTAATTGTTGGGTGGATAAGTCATACTGAACTTTATCGCCGCCCACACCAATTACCCGCTTAATATAATCTACCGCCGGTTGTTGCGGTGCTTTAAACACCACCACATCGCCCCGCTGTGGCTTGCCCGTTTCAATTAAGGTATTCTGCCAAATCGGATCTTTAATGCCGTAGGCGTATTTTTCCACTACTAAGAAATCGCCCACTCGCAAGGTCGGTTCCATTGATCCGCTCGGAATTTGAAACGGCTCAAAAATAAACGAACGTAAAAAAGTAACCAAGAAAAGTACCCCGAAGAGTGAGGCGAGAAATTCACCGATCATTGATCGAGGCTGAACTTGTGCCAGTTCTTCCGCTGTTAATTCACGCTCTAGCCGTTTTTGCTCACGGGCAATTTTCGCTTGACGGCGAGGTTCGGCACTGAATTTATAAAACACCCAAAAACCGCCGCAGATCACCACCAACGACACCAATATAATCGACAAGGTGTTCGGCAGTTGGTAGCTCTCCAACACTTTCCATACGCCGTAAAGTACGGCAATAAATAAAATCGGCAGGATATTTGCCATTTCGTTCTCCTTCTGTAAGCGGTCGGTTTTAAGTGGAAATTTACGATATTATTAGCCGTTGCACAAACTTAAATGCTATCTCATCAGTAGGGAAACCATACAACTTTTGAGATCATTTGATTTTCACGAATAACTGCGTAGTGTCCCTACATTTTCTTTAGATTGTACATTTACGACATAATGTCAAAAATTTACAAAAATATATCGCTAACCGACCGCTTGTGGTTAGTCTTTGCCAACGTGTAAAATTGCTAAAAACGCCTCTTGCGGTACTTCAACGTTACCGAGGGATTTCATTCGTTTTTTACCCTCTTTCTGTTTCTGCAACAATTTTTTCTTACGGCTGACATCACCGCCGTAACATTTTGCCAAGACATTTTTACGTAACTGTTTAACCGTAGAGCGCGCAATAATATGGTTGCCGATTGCCGCTTGGATCGCAATATCAAATTGCTGACGCGGAATCAGATCTTTCATTTTTTCGACCAATTCACGCCCACGATACTGTGCATTATCTTTATGCACGATAAGTGCCAACGCATCAACCCGATCGCCGTTGATCATAATATCAACCCGCACCATATCGGCTGCTTGGAAACGCTTAAAGCCGTAATCCAAAGAGGCATAACCGCGAGACGTGGATTTCAAACGGTCGAAGAAATCCAACACCACTTCGCCCATTGGGATTTCATAGGTTAGCGCAATTTGATTGCCGTGATACACCATATTAGTTTGCACGCCCCGTTTTTCAACGCAAAGGGTAATCACATTGCCTAAATATTCCTGCGGCACAAGCATATTACACTCGGCAATCGGCTCACGGATTTGGGCAATATTGCTGATCGGCGGCAGTTTGGACGGGCTGTCCACATAAACAACCTCTCCGTTGGTCTGCTCAACTTCATAGACAACGGTCGGTGCTGTCGTAATCAAGTCAAGATCATATTCCCGTTCTAACCGCTCTTGGATAATTTCCATATGCAATAAGCCGAGGAAACCGCAACGGAAACCAAAGCCGAGTGCCGTGGAATTTTCCGGCTCGTAGAAAAGCGAGGCATCGTTTAGGCTCAATTTGCCCAAGGCATCACGGAACGCCTCATAATCGTCCGAGCTAATCGGGAACAAACCAGCATAAACTTGCGGCTTCACTTTTTTGAAACCCGCCAATACCTCTGCGGCAGGATTATGATGATGGGTAATCGTATCCCCCACCGGCGCACCTAAAATATCTTTAATCGCACAGACAACCCAGCCGACTTCGCCGCAGTTTAAGACGGTTGTATCCACTTGTTTCGGGGTGAAAATCCCTAAGCGATCCACATTATAGGATTGTCCGGTACTCATTACTTTGATTTTGTCGCCTTTCTTGAGCGTACCGTTTTTCACCCGAACTAAGGAAACCACCCCCAAATAGTTATCAAACCAAGAGTCAATAATTAACGCTTGCAACGGCGCTTCGGGATCGCCTTCAGGAGCAGGGATTTTTGCAACAATCTCTTCCAATACCAAATCAATGCCTAACCCCGTTTTTGCCGAACAACGCACCGCTTCCATTGCATCAATGCCGACAATATCCTCAATTTCTTCCGCCACTCGCTCCGGATCAGCCGCCGGTAAGTCGATTTTATTTAAAATCGGCACGACCTCGAGATCCATTTCAATCGCCGTATAGCAATTTGCTAAGGTTTGCGCCTCAACGCCCTGTCCGGCATCGACCACTAATAATGCGCCCTCGCACGCCGCTAAAGAGCGGGATACTTCATAGGAAAAGTCAACGTGCCCCGGGGTGTCGATAAAATTCAGTTGGTAGGTTTCACCGTCTTTGGCGGTGTAATGAAGGGTTACGCTTTGGGCTTTAATGGTTATGCCACGTTCACGCTCCAAATCCATTGAGTCCAGCACTTGTGCTTCCATCTCACGCGCCGATAAGCCGCCGCAGGTTTGAATCAAGCGGTCGGATAAGGTCGATTTGCCGTGATCGATATGGGCAATAATAGAGAAATTACGAATATTCTGCATTTTCATAAGGGCAGTAAATGTCCTATCTGTCAAAACTTATTAAGAAAATAATCACAGAATTTTACCTGAAAACCAACGAAAAGGAAAAAGAAAGCGGTCGGTTTCAATGATTTTTTGCAAAAAACCAGTATTGTTACTTAGTACTTGCACAAAATCAGAAATTATAGGCACTACTATCCGTGAGCTTGAGGTTAATGAGTCTGTCTAACTATCGAAAGGAGAAACATTAAGGAACATAAGGAGAATGGAGCTTCGCAAAACTCACATTTCGACAAACTCAACGACAGCAGTGTACGAGTTACACAATTTTCTTATCAAAATTCAGTGACTTTTTACCTTAGATGCACTTTCAGATTGATTCTTTTCTTAAAGAATGCTAAGGTGAGAAAGCTTTTATTTTTATTGTTGAGGTAGATAATGAGGAAAAGAAACAAAGGATTTCGTCCCAAAGTTCAGCAGAATATGATCCATATAAAGAAAGATTTAGAATGGCAGATTAAACAGATAAACAAAGAAAATCAACAGAAAATAGAAGCAATTAATAATTCTCATAATTTACATATCGCTTATTTATCTAATTTTATGAGTCATGATATTAAAAATAGTATTCAAAATATTGATGCAATTTTAAGTTCTAATACTGCGGAAGAGATTTCTAATGACCACATTGACATTTTAAAAAAGCAAGTTGTTATTATTAGAGAGACAATTTCTAATTTTTCACGCTTAGTACCTCATAGCCGCTCTGGTTCATTTAAATTAAACTCTTTGATTGGTGCGATTGAATCATTAAATAAGTATAAACTAGAAGAGCAAAATATATTGTTTAGTAAAAATATATTAGATGATATCGATCTTTATTTAAATTTTCCTTTTCATAGTTTACTTCAAATGTTTACAAATATGATTCAAAATGCATGTACGAATTTATGTAATATACATAACCCTAAGATTTTATTTGATACTCGTATAGATCAAGAAAATAAAGTACTATATTTTAGATTGTATGATAATGGTACAGAAATTCCTGAATATGAAAAAAAAGATATTTTCAATTATGGTTTTTCTAAAACAGGAGGAACAGGTATAGGTTTATATCATGTACATTATTTATGTAATATTTTTAAAGGTTCGGTTTTGGTAGAAAAATCAGAGCTTCCTGAATACACAAAATGTTTTTTAGTAAAACTACCATTTGTTAATCTAGAGGATAACAAACATGAATAAGCATATCTTAATTATTGATGATGAAAAACCTCAAGCAGAAGCACTTAGTAAGCTGCTTAGTAAAGAGTTGTCTGATATTGGATATACTTTTGAGGCATTATATACTGAGGAGGCTATTGAAGAGGGTATTAAAAATAGATATTTTAATTTAGCTATTATTGATATTAGAATGGATGATTTTAAGTTTGATGGGGTTGATTTAGCTAGAGAAATTATAAATATTAATCCATTAGCTAAAGTTATTATTGTATCTTCATTTACTAGTCTATATATGAAAGAAATTAAAGAGATATTTTTGACGGGTAAAGTATTAGATTGGCAAGAGAAAGAACCATATGATACATGGATTCCAAAACTAGTAGACCAAATAAAGCGTTATTATGATGGACTAACAATAGATTCGTCAGAAACAAATAATGCATTGATGTCCATTTATGCAGAGGCAAAAAACACCACTCAAAATTATGAGAAAGGTGCTAAATTTGAGAATTTCTTAAGTCTTTTATTTCAATCTATTGGGTTTAGCTTTATTCAGAAAAGAGTTGTAGATTCGACTTCTGAAATTGATTTAATAATTCGTAATGATATCAAAGATCCTTTTTTATCAAAATTTGGTAAATACATCTT
Source organism: Muribacter muris (assembly GCF_001038205.1). GTDB lineage: Bacteria > Pseudomonadota > Gammaproteobacteria > Enterobacterales > Pasteurellaceae > Muribacter > Muribacter muris. The sequence continues at coordinate 13,008 of NZ_JWIZ01000041.1, forward strand.
TTTAGAAGCTAAAAATAGATCATCCACTCCAATTGATAAGAATGACTACATTGTATTCAAAAATAAAATTAATTCAAGTAACCAATTGGTTGAATTAGGTATTATTGCAACAACAAGTTATATTGCTAAAACTGTAAAATTAGAAGAGTTAAGAAGCTCCGCTACCTTAGGTAAGATTGTTGTATTATCTAATGATGAATTAATTAGATTGATTGAAGCACCAAATAAACTATCAGAATTGAAGAAGATAATTGATGAACAAATAAGAGAAGTTCCATTAGTGCGATGTCATTAGACTAATTAGAAAATGAGCTTGTCGAATTATCGAAGCATGAGTTAAGCCCATATTATTGACAAAATCATAAATTAAGACGATCGTTGCGCTTGTCTAAGTATCAAGATAACTTATATAAATACGCTTTAAATCAAAAATAACCTTAGTTTGACCTCTCAATAGATAGGCAGGCGGCAGGCTCAGCTATGATTTTGTGCAACTGCATAATTTCTCAAAAAGCAAGAATAAACCGACCGATTAAAGAATAAAAAAAGCGAGCCTTAGGCTCGCTCTTAATTGAAAGGAAAAAATTATGCGTTTCCGCCAGTGATTTTTGCCACTTCTGCTGCGAAATCTTCTTCCACTTTCTCGATACCTTCACCCACTTCTAAACGGATGAAACCAGACACGGAAGTATTCACAGATTTTAAGTAGTTACCGACAGATTGTGATGGATCCATTACAAACGCTTGACCGGTTAAAGACACTTCGCCGGTGAATTTCGCCATACGGCCTTCAACCATTTTCTCTGCGATCTCTTTTGGTTTACCGGAGTTCATTGCGATTTCGATTTGAATTTCACGCTCTTTTGCCACCACTTCCGCAGAAACATCTTCAGGATTAACAAATTCAGGTTTAGAGGCTGCAACGTGCATTGCCACTTTTTTCAACTCATCTTCAGCGCCTTGACCTGCGACTAATACACCGATTTTCGCACCGTGTAAGTATTGTGCAAGCACTTCGCCCTCTAAGTATTGAACACGGCGGATATTCATATTCTCACCGATTTTCGCCACTAACGCTGCACGTTTTTCTTCAAATTGCGCTTGTAACGCATCAATGGTTGCACCTTTGTTTGCAACTGCGTAATCCGCTACTTCGTTCGCTAGCTCTAAGAAGCCGGCATCTTTCGCCACAAAGTCTGTTTCACAGTTCATTTCAACTAATACGCCGAAACCTGCACCGATACGGGCAAGGATAACGCCTTCTGCGGCAACACGACCGGCTTTTTTAGCCGCTTTGGCTTGACCGGATTTACGCATATTGTCGATTGCTAATTCAATATCGCCATTTGCTTCCACTAACGCTTTTTTACATTCCATCATACCTGCGCCGGTACGCTCACGTAGCTCTTTTACGAGTGCTGCTGTAATTTCAGCCATTTTCGATTCCTCTTGATTGTAGATAAAAGAAAGCAGGGGAAAATTTGCCCCTGCTTCACAAATAATGAATGTGTTTTAAGGGCTTGCCTTAAAGACGATTATTCAGCCGCTTCTTCTGCAACAAATTCCGCTGCAACCGCTTCTTGACCACGACCTTCTTTGATTGCTGCTACCGCTGCATCTAAGTAAAGTTGGATCGCACGTGCTGCGTCATCGTTACCTGGGATAACGTAGTTTACGCCGTCCGGGCTTGCGTTAGTATCAACGATCGCAAATACCGGAATACCGAGGTTGTTTGCTTCTTTGATTGCGATATGTTCGTAGTCCGCACCGATGACAAAGATTGCATCCGGTAAACCCGCCATATCTTTGATACCGCCTAAGCTCAATTCTAATTTTTCAAGCTCACGGGTACGCATCAATGCTTCTTTTTTAGTGATTTTATCGAATGTACCGTCTTGGGTTTGCGCTTCTAAATCTTTTAAGCGTTTGATTGATTGACGGACTGTTTTCCAGTTAGTCAACATACCACCTAACCAACGGTGGTTCACATAGAATTGTTGGCTCTCTACTGCTGCTGCTTTTACTGCGTCTGACGCTGCACGTTTTGTCCCAACGAAAAGAATTTTGCCGTTGTTACTCGCAATGCGGGTTAATTCCGCTAACGCTTCGTTAAATAACGGTAAAGTCACTTCCAAGTTTACAATGTGAACACCATTACGCGCACCGAAGATAAACGGTTTCATTTTTGGGTTCCAGTAACGAGTTTGGTGACCGAAGTGAACGCCTGCGTTAAGCATATCGCGCATAGATACTTGTGCCATAAAAATTTTCCTTTTGTAAGTTCCCAATTAACTGGGAAGGGTTTAGCCTCCACATACCCTGATAAATCGACCGTTAAAGATTATCTAACAGCACCCCGATAATCAGTTAATGATATGTGTGTGATTTTGGATTAACATAAAAAATAAATGTTTTTCGTACAAAATATCTTAAGCACAAAAAACGGGCAAATTTTAGCAGGATTTTAGAAAAAATCCAGTGATTTTTCACGAAAAATCGGGGCATTTCCCTTGCCCCGATCTATCGACATTAAACAACATTACGCCGCTTTCGCCATTTCAAATTCAATCAGCATCATTAAGATATGAATGACTTTAATATGCACTTCTTGAATACGATCGGCATAGCGGAAATGCGGCACACGGATTTCCACATCTGCCAGCCCCGCCATTTGCCCGCCGTCTTTACCCGTCATCGCAATCACTTTCATTCCTTTAGCTTTTGCCGCGGCTATTGCATTAAGCACATTCTTTGAATTGCCGGAGGTGGAAAGTCCAAACAGGACATCGCCTTTTTGCCCCACGGCTTCAACATAGCGGGAAAAGACATATTCATAGCCGAAATCGTTACTTACACAGCTTAAATGGCTGACATCAGAAATGGCAATCGCCGGATAGCCGGGGCGGTTTTCGCGGTAACGCCCGGTCAGCTCTTCGGCAAAGTGCATCGCATCGCAGTGCGAACCGCCGTTACCGCACGACAGCACCTTTCCGCCTTGCTTGAAACTGTCGGAAATCAGCAACGCCGCCTGCTGAATTAAGGCTAAATTGTGTTCGTCTTGAATGAATTTATCTAATACTTCGGCAGCTTCTTTCAGTTCTGCCAAAATCTGTTGTTGATACATAACCTGATCCTTTTGCAAAAAATGGAAATTTTCTTACCGCTTGTTCGGCGGAAAAGTGCGGGCAGTCTAACATAAAGCCCTGCTATATACAGCAACAATCTCCGCATCAATAGGCTGAAATCGCACAGGGCAAACCTGATCAATCGCTTTCTGAAAAATATTGCTCTTAAAATGTGAAGAAGATCACATTTCTGATCTTTTTTCGCGCAACTACTTGCGAAATATTTTGGCAGTATTAGACTAAAAATCGTTTAGTCGGGGTGCAATTATTGCTGAGATTATACCCGTGAACCTGATTCAGTTAATACTGACGTAGGGAACTAACTTCAATACTGTCCACCTTTTCGTCAATATTGCTGGTTCTGCTTTTATTCAATAAATAGGAGACACTATGCAATTTTCTCTTTTAGATAAAATCCGCCAAGCCAACCCGTTAATCCATTGCATTACCAATTACGTTGTCGCCAACTACACCGCAAACGGTCTGTTGGCATTGGGCGCTTCGCCGTTAATGTCCGCCAATGTGCAAGAAATGTCAGATATTCAACACTTTTCCAAAGGTTTGCTCTTAAATATCGGCACGCTTAACCATTCGGATCTCGATGCAATGATATGCGCCGGACGTGCGGCAAATGCCCTGAATGTGCCGGTTGTGTTAGATCCCGTTGGCGTAGGGGCAACGCCCTACCGCAAACAAGCTGTTGCCAGTCTGTTGCAAACGGTTAAAATGAGCATTATTCGGGGTAATGCCGGTGAAATTGCCACACTCGCCGAAATGGATTGGCAAGTGAAAGGGGTCGATGCCGGACAGGGGCAAGCGGACTTCGCCGCGATGACACAGGCAGTTGCCCAAAAATATCACTGTATCGTGGCAATGAGCGGAGAAATCGATCGCATCAGCGATGGTAAGCGTGTAGTGAATATTCACAACGGCACGCCGCTTTTTACCCGTATCACCGGAGCAGGCTGTCTACTCGGTGCAGTATTTGCCGCCTTTTTGAGCGTTGCCGACCAAGATCAAGCCTTCCAAGCGACCATTGAAGCCTGCACAAGTTACAACATAGCCGGCGAGCTGGCGACTCAAGGGATTTTACCGCAGCAATCGGGGCAATTCGCCGTGCAGTTACTTGACTGCCTTGCCACCCTTCGCCCGACAGATATTTCAACACGCGCGAGGGTAAGTGATGAATAAGCTCCCTCAAGTGCTGACGATTGCCGGTTCGGACAGTGGCGGCGGTGCAGGTATTCAGGCGGATTTAAAAACGTTCCAAATGCGGCGTGTTTTTGGCACGAGCGTGCTCACCGCCGTAACCGCCCAAAATACGCAAGGGGTGTTTGACATTCACCCTATTCCTGTCAAGAGTATTGCTGCACAAATTGATGCGGTAGCGCAAGATTTTGAACTCGCCGCCGTCAAACTCGGTATGCTCGGCAGTCGTGAGGTCATTGATTGCGTTGCCGACAAGCTACGCTATTATCAATTTAATCGGATTATTGTCGATCCGGTTATGATCGCCAAGGGCGGTGCGGCTTTATTAGCCCCTGACGCGATCACTGCCTTGCTCCGCCAATTACTGCCTTTAACGGACATTCTTACCCCCAATTTACCGGAAGCGGAAGCCTTAACCGGCATACACATCACCGATCACCGCACGGCAAAACGGGCGGCAAAAGCCCTACAAAAAATGGGCGCAAACGCTGTGATTATAAAGGGAGGACATCTTCAAGGGGAGATGAGTACCGATTGGGTGTTTCACCCTGAATTTGAATTGACATTAAGCACCTCACGTTATGACACCCCCCACACTCACGGTACAGGGTGTACCTTCTCCGCCTGCATTACGGCGGAGCTTGAAAAAGGCAAAACCGTACAACAAGCGGTCAGTATCGCTAAAAAATTTGTCAATGCCGCCATTTGCAACAGTTTGAATATCGGCAAAGGGCAAGGGCCGACTAACCACTGGGCATATCAAGATGAAAGCTAATATTAGGGCTTCTCTGCATCTCTACTTTATTGCCGGCACACAGGATATGCGACATTTAAGCGGCGATCCTGCCGAAAACTTACTAAAAATCTTAAAACAGGCGCTAGAGAGTGGCATCAGCTGCTTTCAATTTCGTGATAAAGGTCAATTCTCTTTGGTTGCACAGCCTAAAGCGCAGGCAGATCTCGCCCAAAAATGTCGCCGATTATGCCACGACTATCACATTCCATTTATTATGAATGATGATGTCGAGTTGGGGCTGGCAGTCGGGGCAGACGGTATTCACATCGGTCAATCGGACGGCAATGTCAAACAGATTATTGAGCGGTTAAAAAAGCAAAATCTCATATTTGGATTATCGATCAATACCCTTGAACAACTCCAACATTATCGCCATTATGATGCGATTGATTATTTCGGCATCGGGCCGATTTTCCCAACCGATTCAAAGCCTGACCACAGTGCCGCCTTAGGCGTGGATTTCCTTGATAACCTGCCCCAATTAGCGATTGATAAGCCTTGTGTGGCGATCGGCGGTATCAATACCACTAATGCCACCCGCTTACGTCAAAGCGGGATTGACGGGCTTGCGGTCATTTCCGCCATCACCCAAGCACCGGATATCTGCTTAGCCGTTCGGCAGCTCAAAGCCGCCCCGATAATTCTCAACAATCGCTAGGAAAACCACCGGAAATTAGGTAAAATCGCCCCCGTTTATTTGTTTAGAAAGGAACAGCATAATGATTAACGACATTAAAAAAGACACGCAAGAACGTATGGAAAAAAGCCTTGAGGCATTAAAAGGGCATATTGCGAAGATCCGTACCGGTCGTGCACAGCCGAGCTTATTGGACGGAATCCAAGTCGAGTATTACGGTGCGGCAACCCCGTTACGTCAATTAGCCAATGTGGTGGCAGAAGATGCCCGCACTCTTGCCGTTAGCGTGTTTGACCGTTCTTTAATCGGTGCGGTTGAAAAAGCGATTTTAACCTCTGACTTAGGGTTAAACCCATCTTCTGCCGGCACAACTATCCGTGTACCGCTTCCGCCACTCACGGAAGAACGTCGCCGTGATTTAATCAAGATTGTCAAAGGCGAAGGTGAGCAAGGCAAAGTCGCGATTCGTAATGTCCGCCGTGATGCCAACGATAAAATCAAAGCCTTACTCAAAGATAAAGCAATCAGCGAAAACGAGCAGCACAAAGCCGAAGAAGAGATCCAAAAAATCACCGACAGCTTCATCAAAAAAGTCGATGAAGTGTTAGCCGACAAAGAAAAAGAGCTAATGGATTTCTAATTCCTCTCCCAATCTGCCCCTTATTCTGACGAGTGAGGGGCAATTTTTCACCGTTCCCAGTATGATCACAATACGCTTTTCATTCAAACCGTAGCCCCGCCTAATCCGCTTTCTCCAGTAACAGATAGAGTTTGAATATACCCCAGTACGTTTCTACCTATGAATAGTCTTCAGACTGATATAACTGATACATAATGCCATAGTTTCCTCTCTCAAGCGGTCAATATCTTGCTAACATTTGCAAAATTAAATTTTTGTAAAAACTCACCGCTAAATCGATTTAGTGGGCGATTTTACAGATAAAAGAGGGTAGAATATTGAGAATTATTCTTAATAACTTTTATCTTAGAGAACGCCTATGACCTTTAAACACAATCTCATTTATACCGCTTTATTTGCAACCACGGCTTCGTTGAGTTACGCCACTCAAACGGAAAACCAAGCCTCATTAGATGAAGTCGAAGTCGTTGCCGAACTTGAACAGTTCAAAGCCAACCCGAATTTAAAAGCCGATGTCAATTTAAGTTTGCTCGGCAAGCAGTTAGCCTTTACTTCGCCGATTAGCGTGGTGAATTACGATGAAAAAGCCTTCGCCGATAAAGAGCCTCGCAATGTGGTCGATGCGATTGCCAAAACCGATGCGTCGGTAATGAATTTCGGCGGTGAAACCAATACCCTACAAGGCATTTATGTGCGGGGATTACAGCTAGATGCCCGCCAATTTAGCGTAAACGGCTTGGCAGGGCTTTATTCCACCTACAATTCACCGACGGCTGCGGTCGGTTCTGCACAGTTGATAAAAGGGGCGTCCACCGCCACCGTAGGAATGGATCCGGAAGGCTCGGCGGGTGCTTCACTGAATATTGAAACCAAACGGGCGACCGATGAGGAGATTAACCGTATCGGCTTGGCGTGGTTCAGCAATAATCGTTTACAAGAATCCTTTGATTTTGGTCGCCGCTTTGGTACGAACAACGAGTGGGGCGTGCGGATCAACGGCAAATACCGTGATGGCGATACTACCCGTGTCGGCTACGGCGAGCGAGCCAAAGAGATTGCGATTGGCGCGGATTATCGCGGCGAAAAGCTACGAGTCGGGCTTGATTATATGCAAAATAAACGCCAAGTCGATGGAGGGCGGGCAAGGGTTCAGGATATGCAAAATTTAGCCTTTGCAATCCCCGCTGCTCCAAACGGCAAGATCAATTTAGTGCCGCATTGGTCTGCACAAACCAGCCAAGATGCTACTGCGATGCTGACCTTTGAGTACGATTTACTCGATAATCTAATGCTTTCCGGCGGGTTGGGGCATATGGAATCGAAATATGCCGGCTCTTTCACACAACTGACAATGCGGAATTAAAACGGTGATTACCGTATTGCGAATGCAACCGCCTTTGACTTCCGCGCCCGTACCACCAGTGCCAATCTCAAGTTGCAGGGCAATTTTGCAACAGGACAGCTTAACCACGATTGGAATCTCGCATTTGACTCGGTAGAACGTCAGCGGGATCACGACAATAATCCGACTAAAACCCGCAGCGGTCAGATGCAGACCAATCTGTACCAGCCTGAATTTATTGAAAAACCGGCTTTCTCTGCGCTTAGCCAAGCGGCAGATACCAAGCTCACCTCACAAAGTATCGCGCTTTCAGATACGCTCGGCATTTTGGACGACAAACTCCGCCTCACGCTCGGCGGACGTTTCCAATGGATTAAGCAACAAGATCGCAACGCAAACAACCGCTTGTCGTCTCACCGCTTCAGCCCAATGACGGCGATCTCTTATGCCTACAATCCAAATTTAGTGTTCTATGCTAACTATTTAGAAGATCTTGAACCGGGCAAAGTCGATATGGAAACCGGTGAAATGAACAGCCCACGGGTTACCAAACAGATCGAAGCCGGTGTGCGTAAAAACTGGGGCGAAAATATCACGACAACTTTCAGTGCTTACCAAATCAGCCGTCCGGGGATTATTCGTGGCAACACGAAAGCAATGAAAGCCTTCGCCAATCAGGAACGAGGTAAAGAGCGCAACCGTGGGCTTGAATTTAACCTCTACACCAGCCTGTTGGACAAAACCCTGCGCGCCAATGTGGGCGTGAGTTACAATCAAGGCAAAGTGTTCGATTTCCCAACCTATGCGGATACGATTGTATCCGGCGTACAAGTTACCAGCCCTCGTCTGATGATGAAAGCCAACGTAGAATGGGACACCGCTTTTTTGCGTAATTTAACCTTGAATGCCGGCTTGCAGCACTACGGCAAATCCTATCAGGATACGGCAGCCAACTATAAATTACCGTCATATACCACCGTGGACGCCGGTGCAAAATATGCCCTATCCCTCAATGGCAAACAACAAATGGTGTTCCGTTTCGGTATTGAAAATCTGTTCAACAAACAGTATTGGCAAGTACAACGGGGACAATACGATCGCAGCTTTGCCGTATTAGGAATGCCCCGCACCTACTGGTTCAAAACCGATTATTCATTCTAAACACGGCTTGAGCAAGCGGTCAGCTAAGCTGTTATTTTTGCAATCTCAAACTGTTGTAAAAAAATCCAGCAAACCGACCGCTTGTCATCATATAAAGGAAAACAAATGAACTGGCAAACGGAATTAAACAACAGTGCATCGTGGTTAATCATTGCACTGATAAGTGTATCGGCAGGGGTTTATTTGGTGGGAAGATTACTCGGCAAAACCACCTTCGGCAAAAAGTTTTGGCACATCACCCAACCTTGTTGGGCAAGCTCAAACAAACCTAAAACCCTAGCTCTGATGTTGTTGCTACTGTTGATGATTTTATTAGAAGTGCGGATCAGCGTCCTCAATACCTTTTTCTACAACGGATTGTACAGTTCATTGCAAAAGCAGCAAGCCGATGCGTTTTGGTTTTTCGCGCTTATCAATTTAATGCTGGTTATTGTGAAAATTATCCACGCCATCATCAATTACTTTCTACAACAAGTCTTTGAAATTCGCTGGCTGGAAAGGCTCAACGCCGAAATGCTCAATCGCTGGCTTGCCAATAAAAACTACTACCTCGTCAAATATGAAAAACATTTGCCGGATAATATCGATCAACGGATAGAACAAGATGCCACCGAGTTTGTTCACGGCACGCTTGATGCGGTGCGAGGCGTAATCAATGCACTGGTTTCTACCGTGGAATTTACCCTGATTTTATGGGGATTATCCGGTATTTTGGCGATTTTCGGGGTGGAAATTCCGAAAGGTGTGGTCTTTTTCATCTACCTTTTTATTCTATGCGCCACCCTCCTCTCTGTCATCATCGGCCGCCCACTGATTAAGCTGAATTTCAACAAAGAAAAATTACAGGGCGATTACCGCTATTCATTAATTCGTGTACGAGATAATGCGGAAAGTATCGCCTTTTACGCCGGTGAGGAGAGAGAACGGCATCATCTACGTCAAAAATTTGCCGCCGTCATTGATAACCGTTGGAAGATCGTACAAAAAACGTTAGGGTTGGACGGTTTTAACACCGGCGTAACTCAAATTGCGATGATTCTGCCGCTAATGTTGCAGTCCCAGCGCTTTTTTGCCGGTCAAGTTACCCTTGGCGATATGCACCAAACGGTACAATCCTTTAACCGCTTAATGCGGGCACTCTCGTTTTTCCGCCTGTTTTACGATGATTTTACCCTTTATCAAGCTCGCCTTAACCGCCTGTACGGTTTTTTTATCACATTGGATAAGTTAGACAGCACCCAGCTTCACTACCCTTATCCGTGTAGCCGAGGGTTCACCTTAAAAAACTTTGGGGTTAAAGACGCAAACGGCACGCTGCTAATGCAAAATATCAATATAGAGCTGAAAAATGGTGATGCGTTGCTCATTCAAGGGGCGTCCGGCACAGGCAAAACCACACTATTAAAAGCATTGGCGGGGATTTACCCGTTTGAAACCGTAGGCATTGCCGAACGCCCTTGTACCGAGCAACCGCTCTTTTTGCCGCAACGTCCCTATATGCCGCAAGGTACGTTGCGGGACGCTATTTGCTATCCGCATATTGATGCCAGCGATACACAAATCCGTCAGGTAATGCAACAATGTTGCTTGGAAAAATATCTTGATGCGTTAGATCAGGATCTCGACTGGCAAACTACGCTCTCGCCGGGGGAATTGCAACGTATCGCCTTCGTGCGTATTTTACTCAGTAAACCGGAATTGATTTTCCTTGATGAGACGACCTCGGCGCTGGACGAAGCCACCGAAGCGATACTCTATCGCACGATTAAACAAGCTCTGCCACACAGTATTCTGATTAGTGTTGGACATCGCTGTACCCTGCAACCGTTTCATAATAAACGGATCACCCTTGGAATTTGTTGTGTCGAAACCAACTAAAATGCCAGTACAAGCGGTCAGTTAGCATAAAATCGTTGCAAATTGGAAATAGTAGGCGATTTTCGGCAAAAATTTCGCTATAATAAACAAGTTTTGCTTCTCGTCAGTGAAAAGCGACTATCAGAAATGCTTTTAGCCCTAAAAAGATAAGAGGATTTCTGCTAGTCGCCCTTTTTAAGAAGTAAAACAATAATGATATTCAAAAGGAAGTTAAAAAATGAATCCAATTGTGAAACAGTTTAAATATGGTCAGCATACTGTTACATTAGAAACGGGGGCAATCGCCCGCCAAGCTACCGCCGCAGTAATGGCAAGTATGGACGATACCACCGTATTTGTAACCGTTGTGGCTAAAAAAGAGGTGAAAGAAGGGCAAGATTTCTTTCCCCTAACCGTCAATTATCAAGAGCGGACTTACGCAGCCGGTCGCATTCCGGGCGGTTTTTTCAAACGTGAAGGTCGTCCGTCCGAAGGCGAAACCTTAATCGCCCGTTTAATCGACCGTCCGATTCGCCCGCTTTTCCCCGAAGGCTTTTTCAACGAAATCCAAGTAATTGCCACCGTTGTGTCCGTCAATCCGCAAATCAGCCCGGATTTAGTCGCAATGATTGGCGCATCTGCCGCACTTTCTCTCTCCGGCGTGCCGTTTAACGGCCCAATCGGTGCGGCTCGTGTCGGCTTTATCAACGACCAATTCGTGTTAAACCCGACTATCAACGAGCAAAAATTAAGCCGTTTAGATCTCGTGGTTGCCGGTACAGACAAAGCTGTACTGATGGTTGAATCCGAAGCGGATATTCTATCGGAAGAACAGATGTTAGCGGCGGTGGTGTTCGGGCACGAACAACAACAAGTAGTGATCGAAAATATCAAACAATTCGTCCAAGAAGCAGGCAAACCTCGTTGGAACTGGGTCGCACCGGAACCGGATACGGCACTGATTGAAAAAGTGAAAGGTTTAGCAGAAACCCGCCTTGGTGAAGCCTACCGTATTGTTGAAAAACAAGTTCGCTATGAGCAAATTGATGCGATTAAAGCCGATGTCATCGCACAAATTACAGCCGCAGATGACAGCATCAGTGAAGGCAAAATCATTGATATTATCACGGCATTAGAAAGCCAAATCGTGCGTAGCCGCATTATTAACGGCGAACCTCGTATTGACGGTCGTACCGTAGATACGGTTCGGGCATTGGATATTTGCACCGGCGTATTGCCTCGCACACACGGTTCAGCCATTTTTACCCGTGGCGAAACCCAAGCCCTCGCAGTTGCGACGTTAGGTACAGAGCGTGATGCACAAATTATTGACGAATTAACCGGTGAAAAATCCGATCGTTTCCTTTTCCACTACAACTTCCCTCCGTATTCTGTCGGCGAAACAGGAATGATCGGCTCACCAAAACGCCGTGAAATCGGACACGGCCGTTTGGCAAAACGGGGCGTATTAGCGGTAATGCCGACTGCCGAAGAGTTTCCGTATGTGGTGCGTGTCGTATCTGAAATCACCGAATCCAACGGTTCATCGTCAATGGCGTCCGTTTGTGGTGCATCACTGGCGTTAATGGATGCGGGCGTGCCGATTAAAGCCGCCGTTGCCGGTATTGCAATGGGTCTAGTGAAAGAAGACGACAAATTTGTGGTACTTTCCGATATTTTGGGCGATGAAGATCACCTTGGCGATATGGACTTCAAAGTAGCCGGTACACGCAAAGGGGTTACGGCACTCCAAATGGACATCAAAATTGAAGGCATCACGCCGGAAATTATGCGTATTGCTCTTAACCAAGCGAAAGGCGCAAGAATGCACATTTTAGAGGTAATGGAACAAGCGATCCCAGCCCCTCGTGCCGATATTTCCGATTTTGCGCCTCGTATCCACACAATGAAAATCGATCCGAAGAAAATCAAAGATGTGATCGGAAAAGGCGGAGCGACTATCCGAGCGCTCACCGAAGAGACCGGCACATCTATTGATATTGATGATGACGGCACAGTAAAAATTGCCGCAACGGATAATGGTGCGGCAAAACGTGTGATGGAACGTATCGAAGAGATCGTTGCTGAAGTTGAAGTCAATACGGTTTATAAAGGTAAAGTTACCCGTGTTGTCGATTTCGGCGCATTTGTGTCAATCTTAGGCGGTAAAGAAGGCTTAGTGCACATTTCACAAATTACCGATGCCCGTGTGGAACGGGTTGCCGACTACTTGGAAGTCGGTCAAGAGGTACAAGTGAAAGTGGTGGAGATCGACCGCCAAGGGCGTATCCGCTTAACGATGAAAGACATCGCACCGGTGGCTGCCGAAGTAGTTGTAGAAGCAGAGCCGACGCTCGAATAAACGCTAATCCGACAATGTGCTTTCTCTCCCGCGAGAGAAAGCCCTTGCTATTTGATCTAAGGTTTATAAATGCAACAAGCTGTTAAGTTGTTAAACTTTCGAGCTTACCTATTCGCTCTTTTCGCCCTGCTGTTTTTAAGCGGTTGCGTTAATCGTGCAACGGATATGATCTATCCGGACAGATTGTCCCTTGCCGAGCTTAACCCCCAACTACGCTTTGAACAAGAAGCAATGGTCGTGCGGCTGACGCAAGTGCTGCAAGAGGCAAAATTAACCAATGCGGAACGGGCGGAATTATTCTTTGAGCGAGGCGTGATTTATGACAGTTTAGGGCTTTGGTCGCTGGCACGTTATGATTTCACCCACGCTGTTGAGCATAATCCCAAAATGGCGGCAGCCTACAATTATTTAGGGCTGTATCTACTATTGGAAGATGATTATGACAGTGCCATTGATGCTTTCAACGCCGTCTTAGAATTGGACAATGCATACGATTACACCCGTTTAAACCGAGGGCTTGCTTTCTATTATAGCGAGCGTTATGCCGAAGCCGAACGGGATTTTCAGGCATTTTACCAAGCGGATAAAACCGATCCTTATCGGGCTTTATGGCTTTATTTTAACGAATTAGAACTTGCCCCGGCCACGGCAAAACAAAATCTGATCGAACGCTCAAAAGGCATATCCGAGGATTTTTGGGGTACTTCGGTTGTTCGTTACTTTTTAGGGGATTTAACCCTGACACAGCTCCGTTCAAAAATGAATACGCAGGCAGAGCCGAACACGCCAACCTACGCTGAAATTTTAACGGAAACGTATTTTTATCTCGCAAAACAAACACTCAAATTGAATCAGTTGGAAGAAGCAAAAAGTTTCTTCCGTCTTGCTGCGGCAAACCAAATTTATAATTTTGTTGAGTATCGTTTTGCTTTGTTTGAGCTTTCGCAACTGCGCAATCGCCAAACAGCTCCCGTAATTGTTGGGAAAAATTAGGAACGATAACAAGCGGTCGGATTTGTCGAAAATCTTGCAAAACCGCCCGCTTGCACAATGACAATCTTATACTCCGCATTGATTTGCCGACACTTTTTGTTTTACCTAACCCCTCAACAATGTATTTTCAAACCGCCCAAACAGTTTGGGCACGATTATTGGAATCTTATGACAACGCAATCTCTTACCTTTGCCGATCTCGGCTTACCTCAATCTATTCTTGATGCCGTCAATGAAATGGGGTTCATCACCCCTTCGCCCATTCAGCAAGCCTGTATTCCACATCTGTTAGCAGGGCGTGATGTGCTGGGAATGGCACAGACCGGCAGCGGCAAAACTGCCGCCTTTTCCCTCCCGATTTTAGCCCGTCTTGATCCGGCACAACGTTTCCCGCAAATGTTAGTGATGGCACCTACCCGTGAACTTGCCATTCAAGTGGCTGATGCGTGCGAACAATTTACCAAAAATATGAAAGGCGTGCGTGTGGTTACCATTTACGGCGGCCAGCGATACGATATTCAAATCCGAGCCTTAAAACAAGGTTCGCAGGTTGTGGTCGGCACACCGGGGCGGATTCTCGATCATATCCGCCGTGGCACGCTCGATCTCTCCGCCCTCAAAGCAATCGTATTAGACGAAGCGGACGAAATGTTACGAATGGGCTTTATTGATGATGTAGAAACCGTAATGGCGGAGCTGCCGGAGCATCACCAAACTGCCCTGTTCTCGGCAACAATGCCGGAACCAATCCGCCGCATTACCCGCCGTTTTATGCAAGATCCGCAAGAGGTTAAAATTCAGGCAACCCAACGTTCCGCACCGGATATTACCCAAAGCTACTGGCTAGTCAATGGCTTTCGCAAAAACGATGCGCTACTCCGCTTTTTAGAAGTGGAAGAATTTGATGCGGCAATAATCTTCACCCGCACCAAAACCGGCACAACGGATATTACCGAATTACTTGAACGCCACGGCTACCGTGCCGCCGCACTCAACGGCGATATGACCCAGCAAGCCCGCGAACAAACATTAGAGCGTTTAAAATCGGGGCGCTTGGACATTCTGATCGCTACCGATGTCGCCGCCCGTGGCTTAGACGTGGAACGCATCAGCCTTGTCATCAACTACGATATTCCGCTAGACTCCGAAAGTTACGTCCACCGCATCGGACGAACGGGTCGTGCCGGTCGTTCAGGCAGAGCCTTACTCTTCGTTGAGCCTCGTGAACGCCGTTTATTACGAAATATCGAGCATTTAATGAAAAAGCCGATTGACGAAGTGCCGATCCCAAATCACGAAATTTTAATGGCAAAACGCCGTGAAAAATTCAAAGCCCGCATTTCGCAGCAGCTTGAACATCACGATTTAGAACTTTACCGTGAATTATTGGAAGATTTATTCACTGCCGATCAAGATCACGAAGAGCTGGCAGCAGCAATGATGATGCTATTACAGGAAAAGCAAAAATTGATTTTACCGCCTGATCCGGCTGTCCGCCCTGCCCGCAGCGAACGGGGACGTGGACGGGAAAACCCTCGTTCAGCCGAACGCCGTGGCGGTCGTGAACACCGTGAGCATAACCGGATTGCAATGGATCTCTACCGCATTGAACTTGGGCGTGAAGACGGGGTGGAAGTCCGCCATATCGTAGGGGCAATCGCCAACGAAGGCGATATTAGCAGCCGCTATATCGGGCATATCAAATTGCACGACAAATATTCGACAATTGAACTACCGCAAGGTATGCCAAAGCATTTGGTCGAACATTTTGCCCGCAAAGCCCGTGTATTAAGCAAACCGATGCAAATGTCGTTGCTCGGTGCGGTGGACGGTAATGCACCTTTTGATGAAAAAAGCAAAGGACGGGGCGACAGACGTGATCGCCGTGATGAACACGGTTTTCGTGATCGTAAAAGCGGCTTTAAAGAAAAACGTTTTAACGAGCGAGGTCGCCGCTAACCCCTCACGCAAGCGTAAGTTTGACGGTATTGCGATGAAAACGCAGCAACTTAAATTGATAACGGACGCTATATCGGCGTCCGTATAAATGTCCGAAATGCTGCCTATTTAATCGAAGTATAGGCTAGGCATATTATAAGAGCCTGATTTTGCATAAAATCGTTCAAATCCCGCCGCTTGCCACGCTTTTCAGGCTGAACCAGATACTTATAAATAATATCAGTAGCTGTAAAATGACAATTAACGGCGTTGCCAACCACCATTCAAACGTATGCAACTCCTATATCAACCAGCTTTTCTATCATAAATGTTTATTCAACCCCAACAACATCATTGCGAACTACACCTTAGCGAGCAAGACTATGCTCTAATGAAGCACGCCTTAATGCTGGCGGATAATGCCGAACGGGAAGGTGAAATTCCGGTCGGAGCAGTTGTGATCGATCCGCAAGGGCAGATCATCGGTGAAGGTTGGAACCGTTCGATCAGCCTTTCCGATCCGAGCGCACACGCCGAAATGCTTGCTATTCGCTCGGCGGCACAGCGTTTGGGTAACTATCGCCTGATCGACTGTACCCTCTACGTTACCCTTGAACCTTGCACAATGTGTGCCGGTGCAATTTTGCATAGCCGGTTGGGGAGGTTAGTCTTTGGTGCAGCGGATTATAAAACCGGCGCAATCGGCTCCCGTTTTCACTTTTTTGAAGAGTACAAAATGAACCATTTTCTTCATATTCGAGGCGGGGTAATGGCAACACAATGCGGTGAAAAAATCAGCCGATTTTTTCAAAAAAGACGGGCGGAGAAAAAAGCACTCAAAGCCTTGCAAGTGGTTAGTTTAGGCTGATTTTACGATTGTAGCAACGCCACACCGGCGTCCGTCATAAAACCGCATAATTTCAAGATTATCCGGTATTATGTAGCAAATGCACAAAAATAGACATTTTAATAGAATGTAGGGACACACTGCGTGTGTCCTTTATAAAAATCAAATTATTTCAA
>NZ_JWIZ01000042.1 GCF_001038205.1 Muribacter muris
CAGTTTGTTTTGCTTGTACTGACTTAAACGACTTCTTCTCATAGGGATTATTCTAACCTGAAATTAGATTTCCCTAGTTATCTAGTACAGCCCCAAAAGAAAATAACCCTTAGCCCGTTTAAAGACCTTGATTTATTGCTGCCTGTACACGAGAGCTACTACAAAGGCGAGACCCGACAATTCACCTTTGCCCGTGCCTTGTACGAATTTCTTGGCATTAAAACCCGCTTTAATGACTGGTTCAACCGTGCCGTAGCGGACGCCGATTTTATCGAGAACGCGGATTACTGGTTCATTTTCCCGAATAAATCCGGCAACGTTTGCTACTCAAATTTGAGTAACAAAAAACGAACAAATCACCGAGGCGGACATAACAAAGCAGACTACAAAATCACCCTCGATATGGCAAAAGAATTAGCAATGCTTGAACGTAACGAGCAGGGCAAATTAGCCAGAAGCTATTTTATCCAATGCGAGAAGGCGTTACAGACCGTTGCACCACAGCTTTCCTCTGAATTACTGCTGCAGTGGAAAGCGAGCCGAGAGCAGACAGGCAAAGGTTATCGCCCGTTATGTGCGGCTCTCGACCGTAACCGTAGCCGACAGGGCAAGCCTACGCCCAAATACCTCTACGGCAACGAAAGCAATATGCTGACCGGCATTGTGTTAGGAATGAGTGTGAAGCATTACAAAACCGTTCACGGCATTGAAGACGATGTCCGTTCACATTTAACCGCCGACTAACTCGCCGAACTGGAATACTTGGAACGGGCGGACGAAATGTTACTCGACAGCGATGTAAACGACTTTGAAACCCACCGATTAAAGCTGATTGCAATGCGGAATAACCGATTTGGCAAAGCGGCATAACCAACAAAAACCCCGCAACGAGCGGGGCAACCATTCAAGGAATTACAAATGAAAGAAACAAAAACACCTGTGGCGGATTTTACCACATATCAAAAAAATCGCCAAAAACACTTTACAAGCGGTCTGAAATCCGTTAATTTTCTCAACGCGTTAACAAAATCTAACGCCGAGCCTCGAAACTCGTCTAATTATTCAGCAATGGCGAACAATAGCACGCCAAGTTTAAACCGTGCTTTTTTTGTTCGTGGCATTTACACACCCAAAGAACGCCAAGATACTCCAAGAAGTACAGAGCGTCTCTCAATGGTGGTGCGTAATGGGAAAGGTTTGCCCTTTGCCGTCTTCATTGCTGGACGGTTTTCGAGCCCGTTACGCACTACCGCCCAAAGCCTCGAAACTTTAGCGGTAGTTCCTAAAAAACTATTAAAAGGACTATCAGCAATGCTTTATAAATTCCTCCTCTTAGGTGACAAACGCCTGACCGTTCGCATTCGTGCTAATTCAGAATACGAGGCACGCCAAATCCTCAACCTCTCCCCCAATGCCCTTTGCATTGCCCGTTTAAAAGGGGGCGTTTATGCGTAAATCCTTACAGCCTGTTCAAAATAACAGATTGCACCCGTTCGCCTTTTTCGGTTATCCTGCTCACGCTATGGCAAAATCCATAGCCGAGCCTCGAAACTCGACCGATAAATCACTGGCGAATAGCACGCCGACAGCGTGTTTTTTATTCGTAGCACACGCACACCCAAAGAACGCCGAGAAAGTCTTGAACTTCACGAGCGTCATTCTATGGTAGCGTGTAACGGGAAAGGTTTTGCCCTTTGCTGTGTTCCAGTGATCGCAGTTTTCGAGCCCGTTACACGTTACCGCCCACAAGCCTCGAAACTTCAAGCGGTAACTCTCAAAAACCTATTCACTGGAGTTACGCAAATGTTATTTACATTTCTGTACGTTGATCGCATACAGCCCGACCATACCGAAGTTAAAATCAAAGTATCCGCCCGAGCGAACACGAGGCACGCTGGCAACTGCCGGCAGACTACCGCCTTTTGCTCGACCACCCTATCGCCCAGATTGCAGAAAATCGCCTCAAACCGACCGCGTGTTTACAGGCTGCGGAGGCGAGCTATGCGTAATCAACCTCACCAAATCGACCTATTAAAAAGCCAAATTAAACGCCTTTGGCAGCCTGCGACCCTAATCAATGTATTACACACCCGCACCGATTTAGACAGCCTAGAAACGTGCGAAATACAAGACGCACTAAAAGGGATAGGTTCGCTACTTGAACACCAAATCAACGATATTGAGGAACGCCTCGCATTTATTCTGGGTGAGGAGGTAAACAATGGCTAAGCAAAAAACCTACATCTTAGACCAACAAGGTCAAGACTATCTGCGTAATGCACTAAACAGCCTATGGCAAGCTCAATCACTTATTGAGCTAATTGCAAAAGCGGCGGAAGCCGAGAATAACTACACGCTGATTTCAGCCTTAAACGGCGTGTTGGTATTGATGAATAACGGCTTAAATGACTTGGGGGAGGTATAAGTAATGGATAAACAAAACGACACTATCGACTGGAGCGATTTCACCGAAACGGAACAGCAAGCCATCGCTATTCACTTTGATAATGTGGCAAACGGCACGGATAACCCGACATTTCCCTATTCTGCTGCGGTTTTTACCGAATTAGCGGAAAATCTTGCCAGTATTGCACTGATTAAGCCCAATTCAGCCTTGAAAATGGTCGCAGAATTACAGGCACTGAATAATGTGCTACTAAAACAAATGCCTCTTCCACCCACTCGAGATGTAAACAAATTAGTGGCGATGCTTACCGATGAAGAAATTCAACAAAATATTCTAAGTTGCAATGTGGGATTTTTCCTTGTGAAGCAGTTTTCACACATTATCAATCACATTTTGTTTGCGTTGGATATGGCGGAAGCAACAGGGGGAAATAATGACACAAAGCACTAAACTCAAAAAAGCCCCTAATTTGAAGAAACAACCGCAGGGGGCAACGGAATGTAAAATCCTTGTCGGCTCGCAAGCGTGGGCATTTGCTAAAGCACCGCACACAGCACGGCCACAAGCGGAAATTGAGTTAAATCAAGTATTACCTGCGGGGGAATTGCCCCCGCCGATTGTGCTTGATGTAAACGAACTGGCGGATCTCACCGCTTACCAAATTGTGCCGGCAACGGTGCAATATGTGGAAATCCAACGTTGTAACAATGCCGAGCCGTTATCGCAAAATATCATCACCATTTTGTGCGATCAGCTTGCGAACCAAACGGATGCCGGCACGGTGATAATGTCCGATGAAGCGGGGCAGCTGCTCGAAAATTTAAGCGGTTATATTCGCCGCCTGCGGACAGAAACCGACACGCAACAGCGGGCAAAACTGGCAGCCGAAGCCGGTAAAACGCCGGAACAACGTAAGGCAGAACGGGCGAAACTGTTCGACACAATGGGCGATAATGAAAAATTAGTCGCTTTTATGGAATGGCACAAAAAGCCTATTTATTATCACGAGCAGTTACAGACCCTCTACCACTACACCGGCAAGAAATGGGAAGCGGTCGAAGATGTGGCAATGGGCCGCCTTATCCGCAATTTCTTCCTAGAATACGGCATCACCAAATACACAGCCAGCCGCATTGAAAAAATGTTGAGCTTGTTCAAGTATGAAGCCGAGCGAATGGAAAAGCGTGATCCGCATTTGCTTGCCTTTGCCAATGGCATTTTACACAAGCAAACGGGCGAATTTATGCCGCACGATAAAGCCTATTTTCTAACCTCGTTCATCAATATTGATTACTTCGCCAACCCAACCCCCACACCCCATTTCGACAAATGGCTGAATTGGGTCAGTGATGGCAAAGTAGAAAAGCGTGATCGCATTTTGGCGGCGTTGTATATGATTTTGACTAATCGTTATGAATGGCAATTATTCTTAGAAATCACTGGCGAAGGCGGCACGGGCAAAAGTATTTTCAACCATTTAGCCAAAATCTTGGCGGGCGGGGAAGAAAACACCGCCGCATTTAGCCTGAAAGATTTGGAAAGCCCGACAATGCGGTGCGGTTTAATTGACAAAACCCTGTGCTATTCACCCGACCAAGAGAGCTATATTAGTGATGGTGGCATTTTGCGGTCTATTACCGGCGGCGATGCCATTAGCTTTCGCCCACTGTATAAAGGGGCATTTAAAGACGTGGTTAAAGCCGTTTTCTTGATCACCGGCAACAGCCCGATTATATTCAAGGAACAAAAAGGCGGCACATCACGGCGGCGGGTCATATTCCAATTTAACAAGGTGGTAACGGAAAGCGAAAAAGACTATCACCTCAAAGACAAGCTGGAACAAGAAGCGGGCGGTATTGTGCGGCGATTACTGGATACGTTCCCCGACCCAATGACAGCGAAAGCCTTACTGGAAGCACAGAAAACCAGTGAAGAAGCGCTGGAAGTTAAGGAAGAAACGGATCATATCCTCCAATTTGCGAAGCATTTCGAAGCCCGAGAAATCATCAACGGCTTAACCTTAGGTAGTAGCCGAAGACCGCAAGCACATCGCACAGCATTGCATTCATCGTATTTGTACTATTGCGAACGAATGGGCATCATCAACCCACTGCAACGCAACCGATTTAAGCAAGCGTTTGAATATGCCCTGAAAGAGCGAAACAGCCCTCACCCGCTCCGTACGCGGCAGAAAGACGGTCTATGTATTACCAACATTTACTACGTCAATATGGAACACACCTTAAACGACTGGGATAACTAGCCAACCAAAGCCTAGCCTAACAGCCGGGCTTTCTTTTTGTATAAATAATCATCAATAGTAGGAAAAAGTGGGAAACTAACCCACTTCCTCAAAATATCACACTTCAAAAAAACTAATTATAATTCATATAGTTAAGTGCTAAAAATAGCCAAAGTGGGAAAAGTGTGATACTTTCTCAAAAAGTTTTTTTTCGTAGATTTTTTTATTTTTGGCAGCAGGCGAGAGTATAATTAGAGCATCAAAAGATCGCCTAAATAATTTCTTGCTTATCGTATCCTTTCGTAGATTTTAGTAACCAAAATAGTAACCAAAATAAAGGTATGTTAAAAGAGATATTTAAAAATCAATATGTTATATTCTAGATCTAGTCTCGCCCAGGCACCAACTATAAAAGCCTAGTTTTAACGACTAGGCTTTTTTTATTGTTGAAATCCCTTGTGCCACAAGGCTTTGCTGAATTTTACCTAGATAGATAACCATTGATTGTTTATCTAGTTAAATGGTTACAATTCAGTATTTTTGGGTTTTATTTTGTTTCATTTGGGATTTAATAACGCCAAAATAACGCCAATTTAACCAATCGATTTTGCTATGTCTGCCATATCGGGAGCGTAGTATGTGTTGAGTAAAATTTTGATGTCTCGGTGTCCGCTGATTTTTGCCAAGGTCATTACATCGACTTTTTTCGCAAGGCGGGAAAGGGCTTCTCGGCGGGAGTCGTGGAAGTGCAAATCTTCATTGCCTAAGCCGGCAAGATCTTTCATTTTGCGAAAAACCGTATCGTGGGTGGTAGACTTGATTTGAAAAACGATTGCTCAAAGCTATTAGGCTACCTTACAATCCTCAAATGGCTCCGATGTCTCTTTTTGCCGTTTGAATTTGCCATTTTCCTGCCAGGTCCTCAAGGAGCTCTTTATTTGCTAATGAGGCTTTTCGATAATCTTCAATCAATTTTCTTTCTAACCAGTTTAATTTAAAACTATTGTCTTCTTTGGTCTCAGGAATTTCCGCTTAAAGATAGTCAAACATTGCTTCCATCTGATTTACGACGGTCTTCATACTTGCTTCAAGTTCACTTGTACATACATCTATGTCCTTTAGTTTAGAGGAAGACTCTTTTAATATTCTAGGTTTGAAATCTAGTGCATTTCTTACACTTTCAGGCATATCGCCAACATAATACTCAAACACATTGCCTTTGACCCCTGCAACTCTTCTTCTTTGCCAGTTTTCTTTCTTAGCTCTTTGTGCAATACCTTGTGGTGTACCAGCTAATCCACCAACACCAACCAAATCTTTTACTAAGACCCCATTCTTTCATTTAAAACCCCTTAAAAGAAAGTATTTGACTTTTTTTAGAATTTAAATTAGGGCCTAAGAAAAAACAAGGGTAACACTAAGGATTTACACCTAAAGTTTAACCGAAAGTAAGTTTAAATTAAATGCAGGGAGAGATTTATGCAGAAAAAAAGATTGGAGCAGAAAACGCATTGTGTATGAGCTTCACGAACGAAATATCACATTACATTCGCTTTCTGTGAAATCTTGGTTAGCTCCTTCCACGTTAAAAAATGCATTACGAGTGAGTTATCCCAAAGGAGAAAGGATCATTGCCGATGCTCTTGGTATACCTCCTCAAGAAATTTGGGCATAACGCTATGCGGAGCGGGAGAACCACCTATGTGGGTAGAGCTTAAAGATATCTTAGGAGTAGGTGGATTACCCACAACAGTTCAGGGAGTAACTAAGAAAGCTAAACTAGAAAACTGGGAACGACGTAGGAAAGCAGGTGTACGAGGAAATGTGTTTGAATATCACCTCCACAGTCTCCCCCTGAAACCCAACAAGCGATCCGGTTACGTTCCGCATTGGAAATTGTCCCGATTGTTGAAATGCCCGAACAAAAACCGAATTTTGAGTTGGCTCGTAAGCTCAACGAGGCAAGCGATAAAGCGCGGGATAAAGCAAAAGTTAAAGTGGAAGTTTGCTTACAACTTAAACAGTGCCTTGACCAAGATTTTCCACTGATGACGGCGCTCAATAATGTGGCGAAAGCAAACAATATCTCGGCGGGATCGTTAAAAAATTGGTACTACAAGGTGAAAGATCACCCTGTCCACGACTGGCAAGCCATCCTGATTGGCGAATCAGGCAAGGGGAAAAAGCCAAGCCGCAAAGCCTTTATTGAACAAGAAGCGTGGGATTGTTTTTTAGCGGACTATCTCCGCCCTGAAAAGCCCGATTTGCGTGCCAGTTATCGCCGAACGGTAGAGATAGCGAAGCATTACGGTTGGAAAATTGCCAGTTTTCAAACCTTTCAACGCCGTATTGTGGAAGAAGTCCCTTACGAAGTGATCTTGTTGAAAAGAGAGGGAGCAAATGCGGTAGCAAAATTAGTGCCGTCTTTACAACGTACCGTGAGAGACTTGATGGCGGGTGAGTGGATCAACGGCGATGGTTATCAGCACAATGTCTTTGTGAAATGGCATACGGGCGAGATTGTCCGCCCGAAAACGTGGTTTTAGCAAGATGTGCGTACCCGAAAAATCTTGGGCTACCGTACCGCAATTTCGGAAAACACCGACAGTATCCGCCACGCTTTAATGGATGTGATTTATCAGTACGGTATTCCCCGCACGATCACTTTAGACAACACCCGTGCTGCGGCGAATAAAGCGATGACGGAGGGCATTGAAAACCGCTATCGGTTTAAACACAACGAATTAGATCCAAAAGGGATTATGCCGATTTTGGGGATTGAGGTGCATTTCACCAGTATTTTATACGGTGAGGGACACGGACAAGCGAAACCCGTTGAACGTGCCTTTGGGCGGGGCAGGATTGGCGAAAAGGTGGATAAACGCCCCGAATTGAGCGGCTTTTATACAGGTGAAAATGTGTTGGAAAAGCCTATTCATTAAGACACTATATTGCAATTATTTGTTATTTATACAGTTTAGGAAGTGCCTGATGTTTACACGCTACACCAAAGCTGATCTTATCCGCTTATTCTCCCTACAATTTGTCAGCCTGCAATCCGATTTCATGATAACAAAAGAATGCTACATAGTGTCGACTTGGGTGAATGCTATGTTTTTCACCTATCGATCCGTTTTTTAGTGGGTAAGCGCACCGACACAGTTGTGAGTTTTGTCCCTCAAGATCACTACCGGAAAACCGACTCCGTTTGTTATGCGTTTCTCTTCGATATGCAACAAGCCTGCTAAATTTAAACACCCTTTAAGTGAAGTTTAAAGAGCATTTAAATTTAGTAATGGTACGGAATATCTGATAAGAACGTGTAGTAGATTGGTTCGTGTAGCCAATATTGGTCTTTAGGTAAAAAGCCCACAACTGTGTCGGTCTGGTTATCAGCAATAAATCGGATAGATAGTAGATGGTAGTCTGACATTAGCCAAACGTGGACAGTGATTTGTTTGGGAGAAGTGTGACTGTAATTGAACAAAGGTGAGTGCAAATTGGCTAATCATTTAGCCTTTAGTATAGAGAGTAAACATTATGTGTTCCTTTTTTATGGTTATTTTATCAGGAAGTCTGATTTGTTGGATGATGTAGGTTGGTGGGCTACAAATCGAGTAATTAACGAAATATTCTACATAATTTTAAATTGTTGGGTTATGCAAAATAAATCGCCAAATTATGCAAAATGTTTTGCGATCTTACAATAGGCATTTTTGCTATATCCTTTTACTATAAGCGAATTCTGTATAATATTCATCTGTTAGTGAAAATTCCCTCTAAATTGTCAGTATCAGAAGTAATGGGGCAATCATTTTTGGGTACGGAGTTACTGCGTGGACACGGTAGGTGTAAATGCAGAAATGATAAGGCGATATATGAAATATCAAGAGAAGCATGAGCTGGAAGATAAACAGTTAAAGCTTTCAGCGATATAAAATTCGGATTCTCAGAATCAGAATTTAGAAACGCCCCTATGGGGCGTTAATTAAATCTACCTTCTATGAAGGTGGATTTTTACTTCTTAATTTTAGTGGTTTTCAACAGCTGGACGAAGTGTGTTAGTAAGAGGAACGATAATGGCAGTGATTGAATTAGTCATAATGGGACGGTTAATTCGCCAGCCGTTAATGGATTATGCCATTGGAAATCCGCTCTATATTGCGATATTACAAAATATGAGTAGTTGGATAGTGTGGTGGGTAATGGGCCTTGCGACTACATTAGTATATGATTTTTTATTCGCCAAATACATTGCCAATACAATGATCGACTAATTCCGACTTGAATTTTGGTGAATGTGAAATAAGATGATTTGGTTAATATTGTTTAAGCTTTTTTTATTTGCTAAACGGGTTATTTTTCGTTGGAAAAACGGCTCGGCAATAATAAAGTGATATTCATTACACATCAATTCAATATAGGCGTGGTAGGCATCATTTAAGTGTTGCGGTGAAAATAGTCCGGACATTAGTGAGGGAAATTCATATATGCCCTGCAAAATATCGGATTTTATTTTGTGTTTGGGGATATCCGATTTATGCAAAAGATAGTCGGCTTTATACCTCAATAATGAACGTTTAAAGCATTCCATTTGCCGATTTCCTTCAGGCAGGTTGTTGACTAATGCAATATAGGCATCAATTAAAGAGATCATATCTATTCCGTATTGTATTTGGTAGTTTAAATATGTCGGTAAGTAGTATAGTAAAGGAGGTTGATGTAGTACTCTTAAAACTTATCAAGTCGGTATATAATATAATAGCGCAAAATTTCAATATTATGGAAAAAATATAAATAGTTATTTGGGAAGCATTATAAGGATTATACGCAGGTGTCCATTAAAATTTACATTGTATTAAAATGCTATAAGGGGACGGACACCAGCGTTCGTATTCTATTGCAAAGAACGAAGTTCAATTAGCATAACAGAAAATAATTATGCAAAATATGGATTAAAATCAACCGCTTGTATTAGGCGGTTTTCTTCGTTTTAAACAAAAAGAGCAACACACACAATATCACGCCGGTAACGCCAAAAGCAAGTAGGGCGGATTGGCTGAAGCCTAGCACTAAATAGCCGATCAGCGAGGCTAGAGCAACGGTCATTGCGTAAGGTAGCTGGGAAGTAACGTGATCCATATGGTTACATTGTGCGCCGGTTGAGGACAAAATTGTGGTATCCGAAATCGGTGAGCAGTGGTCGCCACAGACCGCTCCCGCCATTACCGCAGATAAACACGGCAGTAGAAGGCTTGGTTCTGCGTTGGCTGCCATTGCGGCGGCAATCGGTAACATAATGCCGAATGTGCCCCAACTTGTGCCGGTGGAGAATGCCATCACTGTGCCGAGTACGAATAAAATCGCAGGTAGGAATGCAGTATTGATATTGCCTGCAACGAGCGTTGAGAGATATTTGCCGGTTTGCATATCGCCTACGATACCGTTGATTGTCCAAGCAAAACATAAGATGAGGATTGCACCGGACATTGCTTTTGTGCCGATGAGGTAAGATTTGAAATAGTCTGCGATGCTAATTTGACGACTGGTTGCGATAAGTAACGTGGCAACTGCAATGGCACTGAATCCGCCAACCACTAACGAGATACCGACAGTGGTGTTTTCAAACGCACCGAGAATATCAAAGGCTTTGCCCTCTACTGCCAGCGCTTGATAACCGGTGTACATCATCATAGCCACGGTAGCAACAATCAGGGTAATGATCGGCAAAATCAGACTACTTACACGACCTTGTGAGAGTGTGTTTTCCGCATTGCTATGTGCATTAAGGGCTTGTTGTTCAAAGCGGGTCATTGAACCGAGATTGATCGAGAAGTAAGCCACGGCGAAGACGGTTACCATTGAAAAAATGGCGTAGAAGTTCATCGCACTCATTGTCATAAAAGCACCTAATGGGGAATAACCGGTGATGCCGTAAGTCGTGAGTAAACTGGCGACTAAGGTGATGATATAAGCTCCCCAGCTTGAGATTGGCATTAAAACGCACATTGGAGCGGCAGTCGAATCTAAAATGTAGGCAAGTTTAGCCCGTGAAACCTTGAATTTATCCGTAACCGGACGCGCAATCGCACCAACCGCAAGGCTGTGGAAATAGTCATCAATAAAGGTAAAAAAGACCAAGCCGGCAGCCATCAGTTTTGCACCACGTTTGCCTTTAATATGTTGCTGCGCCCAGTTGGCAAAGGCTTGATTACTGCCGGAAATACTTAATAGTGCAGTTAAAATCCCTAATAAAATCAAAAATAAGACGATATTAACATTGTTGGCATTCAGCCCTTCTTCTGTATAAACTAAGGAAACAACGCTGTTTTTTAGATGCGCAACGGCATCGACAAAATGCCCGTTAGCTAACATCAATGCACCGACAATAATGCCGATACTGAGCGAAATAATCACTTTACGGGTGAGAATTGCCAAAATCAGTGCTAATAATGCCGGTACAACCGACCATAAGGATTGAGAATAATCGACCAAATTCATAAAACCTCTAAGATTGTTTTGTTAAATGATTGCCAAATACAAAGAAAGAGATCTACTGAGTAAATTTACACTATTGAGTATAAAAATAATATTAAGGAAGGGAAATTAAAATAATGATGAAAAACCCAGCCTAACAGTAGCACTCCATAGTTTTCACTATGACAGTGTCGTCCCTTTCGGTAACGACCCCAACCAATTAAGATGACGCTTAATTGATTTCGGCAAATCCGCCTTTCTTCTTTCTTCACCGTTTTCCACTCGAAAAGAATACTTATCGGATTTGCACCTCTACAATTTGTAGGACACTGTTAGATTACCACTAAATCAGTGTCATTTCCAACAGGAAAAATGAAAAATTATTTAAACTAATGCCGAATTATTATTCAGCTGTTATTGAGTTTGTTTAAAAAATACTATTATTTTGTTTACCTAAAAAATAAATTAAGCTAATATAAGGTAGATTTCATAATTAAGACAATAAAACAAGTTTTATTTATATAGGAGATAAAAATGTCTGAATTATTAAGAACACTTTCTAATATTCGTAGTTTACGTGTTGTTGCCCGTGAAACCACGTTGGAACAAATGGAAGCTATTTTAGAAAAAGTTACTTTTGTAGTGGAAGAAAAACGTGAAGCAGAAAAAGTGCGCGAGCTTGAAAATGCAAAACGTCTTCAAGGTTTAAAAAAATATCAGGAAATGCTTGAAGCCGATGGAATTTCTGCCGAGGAGCTTGCTTTATTATTAGCAGGCACAACGGAGAAAGTGAGAACTTCACGCCCGCCACGTCCTGCGAAATATAAATTTACCGATGATAAAGGCAATGAAAGAACCTGGACGGGGCAAGGTCGCCCCCCGCGTGAAATTCAACGTGCATTAGATGCCGGTAAGTCATTAAGTGATTTTGAAATTTAATTGACACTGTTTTTCTAAATAATCATAAAAAGAGAACCCCAATCGGTTCTCTTTTTATCATTTTATCGAATAAAAATGTGATTATTTAAATAAGCTGAAATAACAAGCGGTGAGATAACACCGATTTTTTGTAAAACTAATGTGTTATTTGTAATAAGAATAGAATGGTTTATTCACTCTTGTGCTAAATAATTGATCGTATTTAATGGGGTAAATAATGATTGAACATAAAATTTTATTAACGGAATGTCCGGATGCGACCGGGCTAGTCGCTAAAATCACCAATATTTGTTACAAACATCAACTGAATATTGTGAAAAATAGTGAGTTTGTGGATGCCGAAACCGGACGTTTTTTTATGCGGACGGAATTACAGGGGATTTTTAACGATCAAACCTTGTTGGCGGATTTGGATTTGACGCTGCCACAAGCGGCAAATTATCGGTTAGTACCCAAAAAACGGAAACGGATTGTCATTTTAGTTACCAAGGAAGCGCACTGTTTAGCGGAGCGTTTTGATGTGCCGTTCCATTTAGTGAGCCACGAAGGCTTAACCCGTGTGGAACACGACCAGCAATTAGCCGAGAAAATCGATCAATATACGCCGGATTATATTGTTTTGGCGAAATATATGCGGGTATTAAATCCGGAATTTGTCGCGCGTTACCCTAACCGTGTAGTCAATATTCATCATTCCTTTTTACCGGCATTTATCGGTGCAAGACCTTATCAGCAAGCCTATGAACGAGGTGTGAAAATTATCGGCGCAACGGCACATTTTATCAATAATGAACTGGATCAAGGGCCGATTATTATGCAAAATGTCATCAATATTGATCATACCTATACTGCCGATGCAATGATGCGTGCCGGGCGTGATGTCGAGAAAACGGTGCTAAGCCGTGCATTAGAGTTGGTATTAGCTGATCGCGTGTTCGTTCATCAAAATAAAACGATTGTGATGTAACTCACCAATGAAACAGGTTGAAATTTTTACGGACGGCTCTTGCTTGGGAAATCCCGGTAAAGGCGGCATCGGGATTTTGTTGCGTTATAAAGGGCAAGAGAAAACCGTCAGCAAGGGTTATTTCCAAACCACAAATAACCGAATGGAGCTTCGGGCAGTGATCGAGGCACTTAATCTGCTGAAAGAACCCTGCCAAGTGTTGCTTTATAGTGACAGCCAATATATGCAAAACGGTATTCAAAAATGGATTTTTAATTGGTGGAAGAATCACTGGAAGACTAGCCAGAATAAGCCGGTTAAAAATCAGGATTTATGGATAGCATTGGATCAGGCAATTCACCGTCATCAACTGCATTGGAAATGGGTAAAAGGGCATTCCGGACACCGTGAAAATGAGATTTGCGATCAGTTGGCGAAGGCGGGTGCAAATCATCCGACTCTTGAAGATGTCGGCTATCAGCCGGTGGAATAGCGGCAATTTCGTGAACTAGATCACAAATGTCAAGATTGGTTTTGACAAAATGTTGACATAGCTTTTGTTACTGTTATGATGTTTTTAATTCATTTTTAACTTTATTTTTGATTGAATTACTCCAAATAATGTTAAAAGCGTTTAACGATTATTCAGATTCAGTTGTACTGAAGTTAATCCCCTCTTAGACACAACACCTTAAAGGAGTCTTTTATGGCTAAACATTTTGAACATAACGAATCTCGCCGTGGCTTTATGAAATTGGTTGCCGGCGTAGGAGCAGGCATTGCGTTTAGCGGCACATTGGGTTCGCTCTCCTCAAATGCGTATGCCGCACCGGCAGCAGGCTCAACGATTGAAGCCGGTATTGCTTACCCTATCTCCACCGGTTTTGACCCGCTGACTTCAAGCGGTGCATCATCATTAGCCGCTAACTTACATATCTTTGAAGGGTTGGTTGATTTACATCCGGCAACACGTCAGCCGTATTTAGCCCTTGCGGCGAAAGAGCCGGAACAAGTCGATGATACCACTTGGCGTGTTATCTTGCGTGACGGTGCAGTATTCCATAATGGTAATCCGGTTACTGTCGAAGATGTAGTTTACTCGTTTGAACGTGTACTTGATCCGGCAAAAGCCTCTTTATTTGCTCAATTTATTCCGTTTATTGAGACGGTAAAAGCGGTCGATAATAAAGTGGTGGAATTTAAACTGAAATACCCGTTTGCGTTGTTTAAAGAGCGTTTGACCATTGTTAAAATTGTCCCGAAAGCCTTGGTTGAAGCAGGACAATCAGCATTTGATGCTAATCCGGTCGGTACAGGTCCTTATAAATTTGTGTCTGCCGTCAAAGACGATCGTATCGTATTTGAAGCCAACTCGGCTTACAACGGTATCTATCCGGCACAAGTGGAAAAAATGACGTGGTTCTTACTCTCTGACGATGCCGCCCGTGTAACCGCTCAAGAGTCCGGTCGTGTACAAGCGATCGAAAGTGTGCCGTATTTAGATGCGGATCGTTTAAAACGTAAAGGCACGGTTGAAGCGGTGCAATCTTTCGGCTTACTGTTCTTAATGTTTAACTGTAAAAAAGCGCCGTTTGATAACCCGAAAGTACGTCAAGCCTTACATCACGGCATTGATACGCAGAAATTGATTGATGTGGCATTCTTCGGTAATGCACAAAAAGCGACATCCTATGTGCAAGCGACTCACCCTGATTATGTGAAAGCCGACACTCAATATGAATACAGCAAAGAGAAAGCGGCGGCATTACTCAAAGAAGCGGGTGTTGAAAAACTAGAATTTGAATTGCTTTCAACCGATCACTCTTGGGTGAAAGAGTGTGCACCGTTAATTCTTGAATCTTGGAATGCCATTCCGGGCGTAAAAGTGAGCTTGAAACATCTGCAATCCGGCGCACTATACGGCGGGCACGTGGATAAAGGCTTATATGAAGTGGTGGTTGCGCCGGGTGATCCGTCTGTTTTCGGTAACGACCTTGATCTATTACTTAGCTGGTGGTTCCGTGGTGATGTTTGGCCGAAAAAACGTTTTGGCTGGTCAGACACACCAGAGTATGCGGAGGTCCAAACATATTTAGACGAAGCGGTTAAAGCAAAAACAGCCGAAGAAGCGAGAGGTTTCTGGACAAAAGCAATCAATGTTATTGCGAAAGAAGTGCCGCTCTACCCAATCGTGCATCGTAAATTACCAACGGCGTGGAACGATAAGCAATTATCCGGCTTCCAACCGTTACCGACAACTGGTCTTTCTTTTGTCGGTGTTGGTCGCAAATAATTATTAAGTTGTATCCGCCTACGGCGAGTAGGCGGCATTAAGAGGCCTTACCTAAGGAATACCCTTTTACAAGCGGTCTTTATTTGTGAATTTTTTACAAAAACCGACCGCTTGCTTACCCTCTCATAGCTATCTATCCACTCACCGTTTAATCGGAGAATAAAATGGAAATTGTACTTCGTTTGTTATTACGTCGCCTAATGGCTTTGCCGATTATGATGCTTGGCGTAACAGCATTAGTTTTTATTGTCTTGCAATTCACGCCGGGCGACCCTGCCACTGTGGCATTAGGGGAGAGTGCTAGTGAAGCTGCAAAAGAGCTATACCGTGAACAGCACGGACTGAATGACCCAATTATTGTCCAATATTTTCGCTTTATTGTGAATTTATTGCAGTTTGACTTCGGAATGACTACACCACCGGAGCAGCCGATTATTGATATGATCGGCAAGTCGTTTCCGCTCACGTTACAACTAACGTTTATCGGTGTGTTTCTAGCGGCGATTATCTCTTTCAGCCTTGGCGTGTTAGCTGCTTTGCACCGAGATCGTTTGATTGACCAAATTATCCGCTTTATTTCGGTTGCCGCAGTCGCGACACCGTCATTTTGGTTAGGGATTTTATTGATCCAATGGTTCTCCCTTGAATTAGATTGGTTACCGTCAGGCGGATTTGTCCCCTTTAGCGAAAGTGTCGGCGGATATATTGCGTCAATGGCACTGCCGTCTTTAGCATTAGCCATTCCGGTTTGTGCCTCGCTTATCCGTGTGGTACGTACTTCAATGGTGGAAGAGATGGATAAAGATTATGTCCGTACGGCGATCGGTAACGGCGTACCCTATGCTACGGTGATCCGCCACAATGTTTTACGCAATGCGCTAATCACGCCGGTAACCGTACTGGGTTTGCGTGTCGGTTATTTGCTTGGCGGCGCAGTGGTTATCGAACAGATTTTCGATTTGCCGGGAATGGGTAAATTGATTTTTAACGGTATTGTTAATCACGATTTGCATTTAGTTCAGGGCGTTGTCTTGACGATTGCGTTTACTTTCGTGGTAGTGAATATTATTGTGGATATTCTTTACCTGCTGATTAACCCAAAAATTCGGAGTCTATAATGTTTCGCCAAGGATTAGCTCAACGACTTGCGTCGGGCGGTGCAAGATTTAGAGCGTTACCAACCAGTTCAAAAATCGCCCTCGGCTTTATTGTTTTCGTTGCACTTATTGCGGTGTTTGCCCCTTGGGTCGCCACTTATGATCCGCTTCAAACGATCAGACCGGTACAATCACCAAGTGCAGATTATCTGTTTGGGACGGATCGCCTCGGGCGTGATGTTTTCTCCCGTATTATTTACGGAGCGAGAACCTCACTATTTATCGGTTTAGGGGCGGTAGGCTGTGCGATTATTTTCGGGAGTATTCTCGGTGCAACAGCGGCAACCGCACAAAAATTAGGCAATGAAGTGATTATGCGCTTGATGGATATTCTGATGGCGTTTCCGGGGATTGCACTTGCTGCCGTCTTGATTGCCACATTCGGTAATTCTTCGCCGGTCATCATCATTACAATTGCGATTGTTTATACCCCGCAGTTAGCCCGTGTGGTGCGTGCAAATGTGGTGGCACAGTGGGAAGAAGATTATGTGCGTGCCGAGCGGGTCATCGGCGGTAGCCGCACCTATATTTTGCTTAAACACGTGGTACGCAATACTGCCGCACCGGTTTTGGTTTTTGCGACCGTAATGGTTGCCGATGCGATTGTACTGGAAGCCTCTCTATCATTTTTAGGGGCAGGTGTGCAGCCGCCATACCCATCTTGGGGGAATATTTTAGCGGAAGGGCGTAATCTTGTCTTAAGCGGTTTCTGGTGGGCAACAACCTTTGCCGGAATGATGATTTTATTGACCGTACTGGCACTGAATATTCTCGCGGAAGGTTTAACCGATGCATTGGTGAACCCAAAACTCAAACGCAGTCCGACCACGAAAAAAGAAGATGTATCTAAACCGCTTTCGACCGATGTGCAAGAAGCAATGGCAGAGAGCCTTGCCCTTAAACGTTACTTATTGAAATTAAACGAGAAAGAGAAAAGTCGTACCGATCGTATGCAGTTAGATCCGAATGCAAAACCGATCTTACAAGTTAAAAATCTCTCTATCCGTTTCCCGAACCGCTATGGCGATATTCCATTGGTGGATAATATCAGCTTCACCGTTAATGAAGGGGAAACAATGGGCTTGGTGGGTGAGTCCGGTTGCGGTAAATCTATCTCTGCCTTCTCAATTATGGGACTATTGCCAAGTACGGCGAGAATTAGCGGAGAAATTCTATTTACGGATCGCAGCGGTAAACAGCATAATTTATTGACTTCGCCGGATCTCAATAGCCTGCGTGGACACGAAATTTCAATGATCTACCAAGACGCACTCAGTGCCTTAAATCCATCAATGCGGATCAAAGACCAAATGGCACAGTTGATCAGCCGTGGCGGTAAACAAAGCGCAGAAACCTTGTTACAGTGGGTGAAACTCGATCCGGAAAAAACACTCAACCGTTATCCGCACGAATTATCCGGCGGGCAACGTCAGCGTGTGCTGATTGCAATGGCGTTAGCCAGAGAGCCGAAATTACTGATTGCGGACGAGCCGACAACCGCCCTCGATGTTACGGTACAAGCGGAAGTGATTAAACTGTTGAATGAACTGCGGGAAAAATTAGGGTTTGCGATGGTGTTTGTGAGCCACGATTTAGCTTTGGTTGCTCAAATTGCGCACCATATTACCGTAATGTACGCTGGGCAGGTGGTAGAGGCTGCGCCAACGACACCGTTGTTGGAAAACCCAACCCACGAATATACTCGTGGCTTATTAGGGTCGGTACTTTCTACGGAATGTCGGGCGGAACGTTTATACCAAATTCCAGGCAGTGTACCGTCTCCGTTTGATTTTGCAAAAGGCGACCGTTTTGCCAGCCGCTCGCTCAGACCGGATGCAAATCCGAATCAACGTTTAAAACTTGTGCCGACAGGCGATCATCCTAAACACCTTTGGGCTTCTCATTTGGAGGGATAAATAATGAGTATGAAACCATTAAAAGCACAACCGATCATTGAATTAGATAACATCGTCGTGCAATTTCCTTCCCGGGACGGTTCACTATTTAACCCGAAAAAATTCACGGCGGTTGGCGGTGTGAGTTTGACAATCAACGCCGGTGAAACGGTCGGGATTGTCGGACAATCAGGCTGCGGAAAATCTACCCTTGCCAGTGTGATTATCGGGTTACAAAAACCGACACAAGGCTCGGTCAAGTTTAACGGCTTACAAATGAAGTATGGTAGTACGGAAGCGCGTAAACAGTTTGGGCGACAAGTATCGGTCATTTTCCAAGATCCGGCAACGGCGCTTAACCCGAGAATGCGGGTGTTGGATATTCTCAAAGATCCGATGGATATTCATAATATTCTACAACCGCACGAGCGGGAAAAACGGGTATATGATTTACTCTCACGGGTAGGCTTACCTCGTTCAGCAGCACTGGTTGAACCAACCCGCTTATCCGGCGGGCAAAAACAGCGGGTAGCAATTGCTCGCGCCTTAGCGCTTAATCCGAAATTGATTGTCGCTGACGAACCAACTTCCGCACTCGATGTTTCCGTGCGGGCACAGGTATTGAATTTGTTAGCGGATCTGAAAAAGGAACTGAATTTGGCGATGGTATTCATCTCCCACGATTTGCAAACGGTGCGTCAAGTATCCGATCGCATAGTGGTAATGAACGGTGGCTTGATTGTCGAACAAGGCAAAGCCAATGACGTTTTTGATCATCCGGAGAAAGAGTATACCCGTATCTTACTTGATGCAGCACCGTCGTTGCTTTAGTCAGAGAGTAGGCGTTTAATAGATGTCTGATTTATAGAGAAAATGTAGCCTGAAAAGTGAGTTTGGATTATTTATATGATCTTTATCAACTTTTACAAAAAATCAAGGTTTTTTTTTGAAGGGGTTTCTTTAATTTATAATAAATTACCTTTTATAGACTAGTATAAATGCTAGTTTAATACAGCATAAAATAAAACCCACCATAAAAGGTGGGTTTTGTGAATAAAATTCGGTATTTGTTACAGAATTTCTTTCGCTTTTGCGACAACATTTTCGGCGGTGAAACCGAACAGTTTGAATAGCTCGCCTGCCGGGGCGGATTCACCGAAGCTGTTCATTCCGATGATGCGACCTTCAAAGCCGACATATTTATACCAGAAATCGGCAATACCCGCTTCAATGGCAATACGTTTAGTTACGTTGCTCGGTAATACGCTTTCACGGTAAGCACTATCTTGCGCATCAAAGACATTGGTACTCGGCATTGAAACCACGCGTACTTTGCGACCTTCCGCACTCAACACCTCTGCCGCTTTAACGGCTAATTCCACTTCCGAACCGGTTGCGATTAGAATCAGTTCCGGTGTGCCTTCACACTCTTTCAGCACATAACCACCACGGGCAATATTAGCTAATTGAGCGGCATCACGAGGCTGTTGCGCTAAGTTTTGGCGAGTGAAAATCAAGGCGCTTGGGCCGTTTTGTTTTTCCACCGCGGCTTTCCAAGCCACTGCCGATTCCACTTGGTCGCACGGACGCCAGGTATCTAAGTTTGGAATTAAGCGTAATGCGGCGGTTTGTTCAATCGGTTGGTGAGTCGGACCGTCTTCACCTAAGCCGATAGAGTCGTGGGTGTACACAAATAAGACACGCTGTTTCATTAACGCAGCCATACGCACGGCGTTGTGGGCATATTCCATAAACATTAGGAATGTTGCACCGTAAGGAATGAATCCGCCGTGCAGGGCAATGCCGTTCATAATCGCCGACATACCGAACTCACGCACGCCGTAGTTGAGGTAGTTTCCGTCTTGATTGTGATCGGCTCGGATGGGCTTAGAGCCTGACCACAGGGTTAAGTTGGAGCTGGCTAAATCCGCCGAGCCGCCTAAAAATTCCGGCAGTAAATGGGCATAGGCTTCAATCGCATTTTGTGAGGCTTTGCGGCTGGCAATGGTTGCCGGGTTAGCTTGCAGTTTTTCGATAAAGGCTTGTGATTCCGCCGCCCAGTTTTCCGGCAGATTACCTTCAACACGGCGTTTAAATTCGGCGGAAAGTTCCGGGTAAGCGGTCTGATAAGCGGCAAATTTTGCATTCCACGCTTTTTCGGCGATTTCGCCTTTTGCTTTACCGTCCCACGCCGCATAAATCTCTGCCGGAATTTCAAAAGCAGGGTGTGCCCAGTTGAGATTTTGGCGGGTGAGTGCAATTTCGTCATTGCCTAGCGGCGCACCGTGGCTGTCGTGAGAGTTGGCTTTATTGGGTGAACCGTAACCGATAATGGTTTTACAGATAATTAAAGTCGGGCGATCTTTTTCTTCTTGCGCATATTCAATCGCTGCTTTGATTTGCTCGGCATCGTGCCCGTCCACATTGCGGATAACGTGCCAGCCGTAAGATTCAAAACGCATTGCGGTATCGTCCGAGAACCAGCCTTCAACGTGTCCGTCGATTGAGATGTTGTTATCATCGTAAAATGCAATCAATTTGCCTAAGCCTAATGTGCCCGCTAATGAGCAGGCTTCGTGGGAGATCCCTTCCATTAAACAGCCGTCGCCAAGGAAAGCGTAGGTGTAGTGATCGACAATTTGATGACTTTCACGGTTAAACTGTGCGGCTAAGGTTTTTTCCGCAATCGCCATACCGACAGCGTTCGTAATACCTTGACCGAGCGGACCTGTGGTGGTTTCAACCCCCGGTGTATAGCCGTATTCAGGGTGTCCCGGTGTTTTAGAGTGAAGTTGGCGGAACTGCTTGAGATCCTCAATGGAAAGATCGTAACCGCTTAAATGCAATAAGCTATAAATGAGCATTGAACCGTGCCCGTTTGATAAGACAAAGCGATCACGATTTGCCCACGCCGGATTGCTTGGGTTGTGAGAGAGAAAATCACGCCATAACACTTCGGCAATATCTGCCATACCCATTGGCGCACCGGGGTGGCCAGAATTGGCTTTTTGAACAGCGTCCATACTTAAAAAGCGAATTGCATTTGCCAGTTCTTTACGTTCTGCCATTATGTACTCCTAGAAATAAAATAAAAAGTTCTTTGATTTTACACTATTTTGTGAAAGGAAAGCGAAAAAGATGGTCAGCAAAATGTGATCTACTTCACATTTTATTGACCATTATTCCATCAGACTTTTTCGGTTTTTTGTTGTGCTGCCCGTTGGCGGCGAATTTCTTTCGGATCGGCAATCAGCGGGCGGTAAATCTCAATCCTATCTCCGTGTTCGACCAAATCCGTTAATTTTACTGGGCGGCTGAAAATGCCGACTTTATTCTCACGCAGGTCGATTTCTGTATATTTTTGCAACACGCCTGATTGCAAAATGGCATTTTGGATCGAAATCGGCGTATCCAGCGATAGCGTTTTGGTGAAATATTTGTCAGGATAGGCGTACACAACCTCAATAACGATTTTCGATTCAGACACCATAGACCTCCTTCGCCCGTTGCTTGAATGCATTCACCATTTTCAGCGTTAATTCATTAAAAATTTTGCCGAACACAAGGGCGATCATCGGGTTGGCGAACTCAAAATCCAACGTCAGCCGAATGTAGCAGCTTTGCTCGTCAAAGGGCTGAAATATCCAAGTGCCGTGTAAATGACGAAACGGGCCTTGCAACAGGGTCATTGTGATTTTCTCATTTTCAATCATCGTATTATGCGTGCTGAACGTTTGGCGAATGCCAAGTTTTTCAATAATCAGTTCGGCATTTAAGGTATTTTCGCCCAAAGAGAGCGTTTTCGCCCCGACACAGCCGGATAAAAACTGCGGATATTGCTCGTAGTCATTCACTAAACGATACATTTGCGCCGCACTATACGGCACAAGGGCGGATTGATTGATCGTTGGCATTCTACTCTTTATCTAAAATATCTAAAGAAGGCTAGTGTAGCACATTACAAGCGGTCGGTTACTGTCAATTTTGTGCAAAACGGCGTAAAATTCCGCCCAAATTGAATTTTAGGAATGATGACGATGGAGAATGTTCGCTTAACTCAATATAGCCACGGTGCCGGTTGTGGCTGCAAAATTTCCCCGAAAATCTTAACCCAAATTTTACAGACCGAACAGGCAAAATGGCTTGACCCGAATTTGTTGGTCGGCAATGAAACCCACGATGATGCGGCAGTGTATGACATTGGCAACGGCATCGGCATTGTTAGCACGACCGATTTTTTTATGCCGATTGTTGATGATCCCTTTGATTTCGGGCGTATCGCCGCCACTAATGCGATCAGCGACATTTTCGCAATGGGCGGCAAACCGATGATGGCGATTGCGATTTTGGGCTTTCCGATCAATAAACTGCCAGCGGAAGTGGCACAAAAAATTGTGGAGGGCGGACGTTTTGCCTGCCAACAAGCAGGCATAGCCCTTGCCGGCGGGCATTCTATTGATTCCCCCGAACCGATTTTTGGTTTAGCCGTTACCGGTGTTGTCTCTACCGAAAAAATCAAAAAAAATGCCGCTGCCACCGCCGGCAGCCAACTGTTTTTGACCAAACCGTTGGGAATTGGTGTTCTGACCACCGCTGAAAAACAGGGCAAATTAAAGCCCGAGCATCACCATCTTGCCCGTGATGTAATGTGCCAAATGAACCGCATAGGTGCGGATTTTGCCGAGATTGAAGGCATTACCGCAATGACCGATGTAACGGGCTTCGGGCTGTTGGGGCATTTGAGCGAAATTTGTCAAGGCTCGCAGTTACGGGCGGTGGTGAATGTTGCGGGCATTCAAATGCTGGACGGGGTCAAACACTATATTGCCCAAGGGGCAGTGCCGGGCGGCACGCAACGCAATTTCGACAGCTATGGTCATCTCGTTTCACCGCTGACGGATGAGCAAAAAGCGATTTTGTGTGATCCGCAAACGTCCGGCGGCTTATTGATTGCCATTGAGCCGCAAGCGGTCGAAGCCGTCAAAAAAGTGGCAAATGCTGCCGGGGTGTTGCTCTATCCCGTGGGAGAATTAGCAGCCTATGATCCGACAAAACCATTGATTGAAGTCAATTAACTCAGCGGCGAGGACGAAAAATGCAACAGCAGTTTGATGCCGTGATTGTCGGCGGTGCAGTAACCGGTTCGGTGCTTGCGTTAGCATTGAGCAGTGCAAGCGGGCATAAAATGCGGGTGGCGATCATTGAAAAACAGTTGCCCGATTATCAGCAGCAGGGCGGCTTTGATGCCCGCTCGATTGCCTTGGCGTACGGTTCATTGCAAAAAATGGCAAAGATCCGACCGCTTGGTAGCGATAATTTGGCAGCACTGGCGGCAAAACTTGCCACGCCGATTAAGCAAATACAGGTCTCCGATCAACATCATTTCGGCAAAACTACCCTACGAGCCGATGAGTTAAAACTGGATAACTTTGGCGTGGTCGTGGAGCTGGCGACACTGGGGGAAACCTTAGCGAAAGCGATCGCCCAACATCACAATATCCGCCTGTTCTGTCCCGATACGGTGCAATCGCTCACACGCACGGCGGAAAAATGCACGCTCAAACTGGCTTCGGGGGAACTGCTCGACACGCCGCTGCTGATTGCGGCAGACGGCATTCAATCTCGCATTGCCCAAATGTGCGGGGTGGAAACGGTGTGTATGAAAGATTATCGGCAATCGGCGGTGATTGCCAATGTTGAACTTGCCGAACCTCATCACAATCAGGCTTTTGAGCGTTTTACTGCCCAAGGGCCGTTTGCCCTGTTGCCGTTGGCGGAGCGGACAATGTCGTTGGTGTGGTGCGTACAACAGCCTGATGAAATAATGGCGTATGCCGATGCGCAATTTTTGCGCGCACTGCAACAGCAGTTCGGCTGGCGGCTCGGTAAGTTTTTACGGGTAAGCAAGCGGTTTGTTTACCCGCTTTCTTCGCAAAAAGCGACCAGCCATATTCATCACCGCCTGGCGATTGTCGGCAACGCTGCCCAACTACTGCACCCGGTGGCAGGGCAAGGGTTTAATTTGGGAATGCGGGATCTGTTTAGCTTGGCGGAATTGGTTACGCAGGCTTTTCAAACTGGGCAGGATCTCGGCGGTATCAGCCTATTATCCGAATTTGAGCGGCGGCGACAAGCGGATCAAACCCGCATTATGCGTAGCACCAGTGCCTTAATTAGCCTCTTTTGCCATGACACATTGCCGGTACAGATTTTGCGGAATTTAGGGCTATTGACCCTATCCCATTGTCGTGGGGCAAGAGAGCAAGTCGCCCACCAAGCACTCGGTTGGTAGGTTTTTAAAACTGGCAAGCGGTCAGTTTGGTTGAAAATTTTGCACTACTATGTGGTAGCGACACTAAGCAAAATCATTGCTCATAGGCAAGGACGCAAGGCTTGCGTCCCTTCATAGCACCTCGACATTATGCGATTTTATGGCGAATACCAACGTGATATGCCAGCAATATTGACATATTGCAAACAATCCGCTTTTAGCGACAGCTTGTTTTAACGGCTTTCCACCCATTGAATAGCACGGTCTAAATCGGCTTGCCAATTTGCCGAAAGCGCGTCAATCCAGCCGCTAATTTGGGCTGCCCATTGCTCGCTGTTATCCGTTTGTGCCAGTTG
Source organism: Muribacter muris (assembly GCF_001038205.1). Lineage (GTDB taxonomy): Bacteria > Pseudomonadota > Gammaproteobacteria > Enterobacterales > Pasteurellaceae > Muribacter > Muribacter muris. The sequence goes on from NZ_JWIZ01000042.1 coordinate 24,984, forward strand.
GGCGATTTGTTGTAATTTTGCAAGCCCGACAGAGGCTAATGCCCCTTTGATTTTATGGGCTTCTTCGGCAATCGGTTGCCGCAGTGCCGGGTTATCGGTTTGCTGCCATTGCCGTAAAAAGTGGTGCAAGTTGTCCAAGTAGGTGGGCATCAGTTTCGCAAAGAGAGCGAAATTATTCAGTACGGCTTGCTTGCCCATTACGTCAATGAGTTCCCGCAAAATTTGGCGATCGAACGGGCTGTCCGGCAGATCGGTTTCTGCTTCAAGCGGTTCGTTGTCGGCACTATTTTCCCAAAATCCTTCGTTGAAATAGCGGTTGAGACAGTCGGACAAGGCTTCAATCGAGAGCGGTTTGCGCAGCACATCGTCCATTCCCATTTGGCGATATTCCGATTTGGTTTGAACAATGTTGGCGGTGAGGGCAATCAATAGTGGCAGGTAATCGACTTCACCGTTTTCGTAGCTTGCCCGCCATTGTTGAGCGAGAGCCGTGCCGGTGGTGTCCGGCAGTTGAATATCCAGTAGCACTAAATCGTAGCTGTTTTGGTCGAACAGGCGGCAGGCTTCTGCACCGGTCATTGCGACATCGACTTGGCAACTGAATTTATCCAGCATTGCTTTCGCCACCACGACATTCACTTCAATATCTTCCACCAATAAGACTTTGAGGGCGTGCGTATTGAGGGAAACGGCTTGTTGGGAATTAACTTCATCGGCTTGGATTGTCAGAGTAAAGGTTGAACCTTGGTTCAGTTCGCTTTCGACGGTTAAATCGCCCCCCATTAGCTTGGCGATACGTTTGGAGATCGCAAGCCCAATGCCGCTGCCTTGCGCTTTTTTGCCTTGGGAATTTTCCGATTGGTAGAACATTGCGAAAATTTTGCGGTGTTCACTGGCTTTAATGCCGATGCCGGTATCCCGTAAAATAAAGCCGAAATGGTCATTATCATAGCGGACGACATTCAAATAAATATCGCCGCCGGCGGGGGTAAATTTGACCGCATTACTGACTAAATTCCACAATATTTGGCTAAGGCGGGCGTTATCGACAAAAATAAAGGTTGGCAGATCGTCGTCATAGTGGATATGGAATTTAATTTTTTTCTGTTCTGCCATTAGGTTGGCAAAATGGCTGATATTGCTGATGAGCTGTGAAAACTCCACTTCGGTGCGGAAAAGCTCGATGCGGCGGCTGTCGATTTTTTCTAAATCAATAATATCGCTGAAAATATGCCCAAGGGAAACGGCACTGATATTGATGGTTTTCAGGTATTCCCGCTGTTGATCGCTCAGTTCCCCTTCAAGCAGAATTTGGCTCAAGCCGATAATGCCGTTTAGCGGGGTGCGTAATTCGTGGCTGATGGTTGCCATTAATGTGGTTTTATCTCGGCTGTTTTTTTCGATCACTTCTTGATAGCGTTTGCGCTCGGTAATGTCCCGTCCAAACCCCATAATGCAGTGGCGGTTATTCACTCGGTCGAAATAGGGGACTTTGCGGATTTCAAAACAGGCTAATTTATCGTTCGGGTAACGAATCCACTGTTCGTAGGTAACGCCGGTGTTGCTGATTAGCGTATCTCGATCAGTTGCCATAATCAGTTTGGCGGTTTCCTCGGAGTAAATATCTTTCGGGGTGAGGTTGATGAGTGTTTTTTCCGTTTTGCCGGTTAAAATTTCTAATGCTCGGTTGCCGCCGAGGTAATGCCCCTCGGCATCACGATAGAAGACTAAATCGGGGGAAGCATCAAAAAAGGAACGTAGAAAGGCGGCTTGTTGCTCCAGTTCGGCATTCAAACGGGCATCTTGCTCCCGTAGCCGAGAGAGCGCATTAAGGGAGTCTTCCAGCCGAATACGCGAGCGTTCCAGCTTTTCGACAATCAAATTGAAGAAATAGATCACCAATGGGGCGGAAATTAAGCCGAAGATGATCGAGCGTAAAATATCGATCGCTTGAATCTGTCCGGTAAACAGCAAACTCAATCCGGCTTGGATCACAATCGCACAACTTGCCAGCACCACAAACCCCAGCAATGCGGATTTTCCTTTTCCTAAACGTAGCACCCAATTGACGTAATTTTGGGCGTAATGCCGTAAGCCTTTCATCTATTCCCCCTATTGAAAATATAGTGTTGCCGCACCGCTACTCATAGTTAGCGCCAATAAAACAGGCAGACGATCGCCACGATTGCGACTGCAACGCCAATATAGTTGATTTTATTGATTTTTTCTTTAAATACTAATGCCCCTATGAGTGTGCCTAGTCCGATCACGCCTAGGTTCATTCCGGTGAATACGAGGGTGGGATCGTCTTTCATCGCTTGGTGGGCTTGAATGTAAAACAGAATATTGCCGAAATTTAACCCGCCTAATAATATCCCTACGCCAATGCTAGCCAAATGCCATTGGGTGCGTTTCAGCAGTAAATAGATAAACATCACGCAGCCTGCACCGATAAAGGCGATTAAGAGCGTGAGCGGGAACGCCGAGCCGCTTTTTGCCATTTGTTTGAATAAAATGTCGATAATGCCGAAACCGACCCATACCAGCGCTAAACTGATAAGTGCTGTTTTACCGCCTTTGCTGTCAATACCGGTTTGGCTTCGCCACAGTAAACAGCCTAATGCACTGAAAGCGAGTATCAATGCAAATAATTTAGGGAAAGTAACCGCTTCACCAAACAGGGTGAATGCGGCGAAAATCGGCAGAAAGAGTGAAAGGCGTTGTGCCGCATCGGTACGGATAATGCCCGCAAACTCAAGGGCTTTGGCTTGGATCAGAAACACACTCGGCAATAGCAGACCTAACGCCAAAAAGATGTAGGCGGACGGGTTCTCCGCCACAATTTGCACGAGTGTTTGCCCGTTAAAATTCGGTTTGAGCAGGCTATAACAGAGAGCAATGGCGACCAAATAGTTCACCGCAATACTCTGTGCGATGAAAATCCCTTTGCTGCGTGCAATTTTGATCAGTACCCCGACGGATACGCTACATAAAACGGCGAACACCAGTTGTAACATTTTGTTTCCTTTTCAAACAGTGATAAAGGGCGTATTCTACCTGTAATCAATGCGCTAGGAAATCGCACTTGTTGTTTTTGCAAGAAATAGGGGCGATCTCACCGCTTGTAATCGATTTTTTCCGGTTGTTCAACCAAAATCAGAATTGCCGCATCGCCGCCCCATTCTCTCGGTGCTTGATGCAGGGCAAGCACTTTGGGGTGCTGCACAAGCCAACGGGGAATTTGGTATTTTAATGCCCGTGTGCCGTAGCCGGTCATAATGCTGGCGCAGTAAACCTGTTCACGCTCGCAGGCTAAAATCAGGCTGGCAAGCTCTTTTTTGGCTTGCTCTTTGGTTAAACCGTGCAGATCCAAAAACAGCTCAGGGTGAAAATCGCCCCGCCGCAGTTGTTTGAGAATATAGGGATCAACATCTTCACGCCGATAGCGGACTTTTTCGTTTTCTTCAGTTAGCAGCGGCTCGTATTCATCGGAAAAATAAAAGAGCGTATCGGCTTGCTCTTTTAGCGCCCGAATGAGATTAGCGTTGGTTTGCCGTTCGGTTTTCGGCATAATCGTATCTTGTTTGAGCTTTTTAGCCCCTTGGGCAGCCTGCTTAAACAGCTCGACATCGTTGTCATCAAACATTCTTTTTCCTCTTAAAATTTAATTGGAAGCATTCTAACACAAAGGGAAATATGGTATAAAACCGCAAATTTTCTTTTGCGGTAAAATATTATGTTTGAACCTCGTTATAACCTCGATTTATTAGCCGATATTCACGCCTCGCCTGTTACGGACGATCTCAAAACCGTTTTAGATATGATGCGTTGGGCATACAGCTACTTTAATGCCTCCGATCTTTATTACGGGCAAGGACTTGACAATGCGTGGGACGAAGCGAACCAACTGGTGTTAAGTGCGTTGGCGTTGCCGGTCGATGTGCCGGAAAGTTTGTATGCATCACGGCTGACGTTAACGGAGAAAAATCGCATTGTGGCGATGGTGGAACAGCGTTTGGGCTTGCGTAAGCCGGTGGCGTATCTTACCCGTTCGGCGTGGTTCTGCGGCTTGGAATTTTATGTGGACGAGCGGGTGATTATTCCCCGTTCGCCGATTGGCGAGTTAATTCAACAGGGCTTTACCGGTATTTTACGCGCTGAACCAAAGCGGATTTTGGATCTCTGTACCGGTAGCGGTTGTATTGCAATTGCCTGTGCGGAGCGGTTTCCGCAAGCGGAAATTGACGGGGTTGATTTATCCGTTGATGCGTTAAATGTGGCAGAGATCAATATTGAACGCCATCAGCTTGCCCATCGGGTATTCCCAATGCAATCTGATTTGTTTGATGATTTATCGCAAGATCGCTACGACTTAATCGTTACCAACCCGCCCTATGTCGATCAGGAAGATTTGGACGATATGCCGGAGGAATTTCACCACGAGCCGGAGTTGGCATTAGGTTCTGGGGTAGACGGACTGGATATTACCAAACGTATTCTTGCTCAAGCAGCAGATTTTCTTTCGGAGAGCGGGGTATTGGTGTGCGAAGTGGGTAACAGTATGGTACATTTAATTGAGCAATTCCCAAGTGTGCCGTTTCACTGGATTGAGTTTAAACAGGGCGGGCTGGGGGTATTTAGCCTCACCAGAGAGCAGTTAATTGCCCACCGTCATCTGTTTGATTAACCCTTTTAGCCCCTGCGTCAAGGGGCTTTTATTTCCCACGCAGCCAGTAAAGCGGCTAATCCCTCGCTGATTTGTCGTTCCGATAAATTGCCAAATCCTAAACTGAACAACCGCCGCTGCGGGTAATCAATCGGGTAAAGTTTGATCTTTTGCCGTGCGGCTAACCCTAATAATGTTTCGGTTGAGCGGGTTTCGGTTAAGAGTTCAATCAACAAATTAAAGCCGGAATGCTCACCATAATAGCTGATCTTATGTTTGTAAGGGGCTAATAATTGGCAAAGTAATTCCATTTTTTTGCGGTAGATTTTGCGCATTCGGTGAAGATGCTTTTCAAAATAGCCGTGTTGAATAAAGCGGGCGAGCCGATATTGTTCAAAGCGGGAAATCGGGCAATGAAAACAGGCGCAATAGTGTTGATAAAGATCAAGCAATGCAGGCGGCAGGATCATAAATGTTAGCCGTAATGACGGCATCAATAATTTAGAAAAAGACCCTAAATAGATCACTTTATGCTGCTTATCCAGACTTTTTAATGCCGGAATCGGCTTACCTTTATAGCGAAATTCGCTGTCGTAATCGTCCTCAATAATAAAACGACAGGGCTGTGCCTCCGCCCATTCCAGCAGGGCTTGGCGTTGGGAAATCGGAATGACTTGCCCGAACGGATAGACATTTGAAGGGGTAACATAGGCAATATTGACGGGCTGTCGAAATAAAAAATCCAAATCCAACTGATATTGTGCATTCAGCGGTAATTTAATGATCGGCTTTTGATATAACTGCAGGATTTTTTCTACTTTCGGATAGCCGTAATGTTCCATTCCATAATAAAAAGGGCGGTCGGGGTAGAGCTGATTAAATAATAAAATCAAATGTTGAATACAATATTCCACCCCTGCCCCAATAATAATTTGGGCTGCCTGACAATGAATACCACGGGCAGCGGCAAGATAATCGGCTATCTGTTGGCGTAAATCAAGATCGCCCTGTGCAGCGTCTAACGGAAGCAAATGCTGGCTGGCGGAGTGGTAAAGACCTTGTCCGCTCTTTTTCCATTGTTGAAACGGGAAATGAACGGTATCAATCGCATTCGGGTTGAAATCAAATTGCGGGCGAACAAGCGGTGGGTTGGCGGGCATTTTTTGCAAAACGGCGGCTGTTTGAGGAAAATCCAATTCCGCTTGGAAACAGACGTAAAAGCCCCGCCGAGGGTGCGATTCAACATAGCCCTCGGCAATTAACTGATCATAAGCACTTTCAACCGTGTTTTGGCTGATATGTAAATATTGGCAGAGCTTACGCTTAGACGGCAGCCTATCGCCGAGTTGTAACTCCTGCCGATGAATAGCGGTTTTAATCTGCTGATAAAGTTGCTCATAGAGGGGCAATGGGGCGGATTTATCTAAATGATATGCGAGTTTTTGCATAAACTGACCTCATTTATTTATCAAAAATTGACACTTTTAATCATACCTGATTGGCGACAAAATACGAACCGTTTTTTTATTTGGGGCTGTACTAGATAACTAGAATAAATTCTGCTTTACTAATTGTTTTAAAATGGAAAATTGAACTTTTATTTCACTGTGGTTAAAACGCCA
>NZ_JWIZ01000043.1 GCF_001038205.1 Muribacter muris
GTTGAAATGGAAGTGCGTGAGCTTCTTTCTCAATACGATTTCCCGGGTGATGACACACCAATTGTACGCGGTTCTGCATTACAAGCATTAAACGGCGTTGCAGAATGGGAAGAAAAAATCCTTGAGTTAGCAAACCACTTAGACACTTACATTCCAGAGCCAGAGCGTGCGATTGATAAACCATTCCTATTACCAATCGAAGACGTCTTCTCAATCTCCGGTCGTGGTACCGTAGTAACTGGTCGTGTTGAGCGTGGCATCATCAAATCTGGTGAAGAAGTTGAAATCGTCGGTATCAAAGAAACCACCAAAACAACTGTAACTGGTGTTGAAATGTTCCGTAAATTACTTGACGAAGGTCGTGCAGGTGAAAACGTCGGTGCATTATTACGTGGTACAAAACGTGAAGAAATCGAACGTGGTCAAGTATTAGCGAAACCGGGTACAATCACCCCACACACAGACTTCGAATCTGAAGTGTACGTATTATCAAAAGAAGAAGGTGGTCGTCATACTCCATTCTTCAAAGGTTACCGTCCACAATTCTATTTCCGTACAACAGACGTAACCGGTACAATCGAATTACCGGAAGGTGTGGAAATGGTAATGCCAGGCGATAACATCAAAATGACAGTAAGCTTAATCCACCCAATCGCAATGGACGAAGGTTTACGTTTCGCTATCCGTGAAGGCGGTCGTACAGTAGGTGCGGGCGTTGTCGCGAAAATCATCAAATAATTGATGAAACCGTTTTAGAAAGAAGGCGTACTTAGGTACGCCTTTTTGCTATCTTATTTTCTATATTATGAGTTGTATACCGAGATACTTGCTGTTATTTATTTTTCTTTTTTGAATAATTGATGAGTAGAGATTTCTGAATAATAAATGAAAAGCAGCTCCCTTGGTTAGGTTCGCTTTCAATTTGCAGACTGGAGTGGTGTTGTTTAAGAGAATGTTTAACGATGGCTAAACCTAGTCCACTGCCACCGGTTTGATTGCTACGAGATTCATCAACTCGGTAAAAACGTTCAGTTAAATGTGGGATATGTTTGGCTTCAATACCAATGCCGTTATCGCAGATTTTAAATTCTGCCCCTTGCCCGCAATATTGCCAGTGAATATCAATATGGCTGTTAATGCCGGAATGTTTGATAGCATTATAAATTAAATTTGAAATCGCACTTTGTAATTGCTGCTCATCGCCCAGTATGGAAATATCGTCTAAATCATAATCAATAGTACAAGGATAGTCTTTTTGTAATATCTCAATATTCGGTTTGAGTTTGGAGATAAGCTGCATAATATTTACCGGTTGATGTGTTTTATTATCCGATACTTCAATTTTAGCGAGTAAATTTAACTGTTTTAATAAATTTTCCATTCGCCGACTTTGTGCTTGCATTGCCTGAATTGCTTTTTGTGCCAATTCGGATTGTGAATTTTCGGTTTCCAGTAATTCTAAATAGCCCTGTAAAACAGTTAAAGGTGTGCGTAATTCGTGGTTAATATTGGCTAGGAAGGTTTGTCTTGATTCAAGTAGACGTATCATTTGAGTTACGTCTCTCGCGATAATCATTTTGAGATTTTCATCGTAGGGGTTGAGGTTGATCTCAATATAACGTTGATTATGTGTCATTAACATTAACGGTCGATGATGTTTAGACTGTTTGAAATAATGTTTAAATTCCTCGTAGAAAATTACATTAAAGATATTTTTCTCCTGATTACGATGCCAATAAAAATCAAATAGGCGTTGTGAGATTTGATTACACCACGAAATATTTCCCTCATTATCACAAAAAATAATACCACTCGGTAAATACTCAATATTTTTATTGAGTTTAGATAATAACCGAAGCGTTTTTATTTTATCTTTTTTCGCTTGTTTTTTATAAAACGCAATACTTTGTGAAAAATATTCTAATAGGCTGCCATCATCTTGGGTTTCAGATTTGGGCGCAAGTAATCTTAGTAATTTATGTTCATTGTGGTGATGCCATATCAGTAATAAAACCAGGATCCCAATAACCCAGTAACTGAAGTGATCGGAAAAAAGGCTTAAAGTAAATGCGCTGATAGAAACCGCAATGATTTCAATCACGAATTGGCGGTAGTGGCAGAATTTTTTCATCTTAATCCTGTATATGCGTTGAAAAACGGTAGCCTGATCCTCGAACGGTCTGAATATAGCGATCGACCTGATAAGGCTCTAAACAGCGTCGAAGACGGCGGATATAAGAGTCAACGGTGCGATCTTCAACATAAATATCGTTGCCCCAGATAAAATCAAGCAACTGCTCTCGGCTATAGACTTTTTCCGGGTGTGTCATTAAAAAATGGAGAAGTTTATATTCAGTGTGGCTTAAATCGATTTGTTTACCTTGGTAGGTGAGGCGTTGGGCGGCTTCGTCTAGGACTAATTCATTGATTTTAATGATGGTTTGCACGGGGTCGTAACTTCTTCGCCAAAGGGCTTCAATACGGGCAAGGAGGACTTTGGGCGAAAACGGTTTACTGATGTAATCGTCGGCACCGGTATTGAGGCAAGTGATGCAATCTTCTTCGGCACTCCGGGCGGTGAGCATAATGATAGGAATTTGAGCGGTTTCTTCGTGTTTCTTCAGATATTCGATAAACTGCACGCCGGATCGCCCTGGTAGCATCCAATCTAATAATATCAGTTGGGGTTTTTCCGAGAGTTTATTGACGGCACTTTGGTAGTCGCCAGCCTCAATAACATGGTAGTGATGCTGGGTTAAAAATAGGGTGATCATTTCACGGATTGCCCATTCGTCTTCAACCACCAAGATTTTATTTTCCATAGTAACTCCCTAGTAAAGACAAGCGGTAGGATTGATTAGAAAATTTGCAAATTTTTCCTAAAACCCCACCGCTTGTCAATGCTATTTACCTTGTAGGGCTTCTTGGATAATGAAGAATGTATCCGTTTGATCGAGTAAGCCGGAGAAGCGGTAGGCTTTCGGACCATAGGCAGCAATACGTAGTTGGCTGCCGGTATGTTCTTGGCTATCCGCCTCTTTGCCTGTCCCGTAGCTTATCGTCATTATTGAGCCGTCTTTGGCTTTGAGCGTTTGGTTTAAGCCGGTCGGCTTGGCTTTATTTGGAATTAATTGGCTAGTGTGAGCGTGATCAGCTGTTACGATGACCAATGTTTCTCCGTCTTTACGGGCAAAATCCAGTGCAACCTGTACCGCTTCATCTAAATCGACTGTTTCACCGATTTGACCGCACGGGTTTGCTTTGTGATTTTGTTTATCGATTGACGCCCCTTCAACCTGAAGGAAAAAGCCGTTTGGATTCTCTTTGAGCAATTCAATGGCTTTATCCGTCATTTGCGCTAAATTTGGAATATCTTTGGTGCGCTCCGGATTGTCTTGACATTCAATCGGATTAGCGAGATTACCCTCAAAGGTTGCTTGACCGCCAAACCAACGTACCGGCAAATTGCCCGGTGCAAAGACCCCTAAAATCGGGAATTTGGTTTGCGCAGTGAGATTGTTCAGTGCATCTGCATTTTCGACAATGTGAAAACCTTTTTGTTGGGCTTGTTGCCATAAGGTTTGACCTTTAAATTCACCGGCTTGGCTGGTTTCATCAAATGTTTTGCGACCGCCGCCAAGCACAATATCCGGTGGTGAGGCTAAAAATTGTTCGGTGATTGAACCTAGCCCGCCGTTTTCCAACGCATTTTCAGGGCAACGTTCGCTGGTGGCGACAGGGCCGTAGCATTTACGTTGGCTGACGTGTGCCAAAAGCGCGGCAGGTGTGGCATCTTGAATTTCCGCTGTGCTGACGTTACCTGTGCCTTTGCCCAATTTTTTGGCAATTTCGACTAAATTCGGGACGGGTTTGCCGTCCACATCAACCCCAATCGCACCATTGTAGGTTTTAATGCCGGAGTTCCACGCCGTTGCGGAGGCGGCAGAATCAGTTACTTGTTCAATTAATTTCGTTTTTTTATCAATCGCATAAGTTGTGATTTGACCGGAAAACGGCAAGGCATCCAGCCCTTTAAATGCACTTGCAGCCCCTTTTGCATAGTTGCGGGCAATCGTAATTTCCGAGTCCCCCATTCCATCGCCAATCAATAAGATGACATTTTTCGCTTTTTGCTGTGTTAAGAGGTGTACCAATTCTGCCTGATTATCGGCAGATAAGCGTTTGGCACCGCCAAGGGTAAGAATATCGCCAACGGCTTCCCGTGATATTTCCGCATTGACTGATGCGGCTAACAGGCTGAAAGATAAGCCTAATACGGTGAGTGCTGGATTAAATTTGACTGTCATTGTGTGTCTCCCTTTAGGTTGATCGGTTTTCGAGCTGTATTCTAGAAAGAGGATATGACAGTTTGATGACAAGCGGGTTGTTAATGTGAATTTTTTGTAAATTGCGTTGCATTATCAGGTTACATTATTGACAAAATGCGGATTTTGGTTGCAAATGATATTGAATATCATCTGTGTTTTTATTAAAATTCCTCGCCAAAATAATGACTAAAGAAGGAAAAGGTATGAATCACAAATCTGATTTATGGTTAAAAGGTCTGAAAATCAGTGCAATCGCTACGGCAGTTGCGTCGGCTTCTGTGTATGCGTATGAGCAGGGTAAGGGGGCAACGGCGCTTATTCATTCGGACGATAAGGTTGAAAAAATTGACACACTTTCTGCTGGCAGTAATTTAGATGAGCGGATTAAAGGCGATTTTAACCGTTCGGGTAATCCAGTGCGGGTGATTTGGTACGGTAATCCGAGTGATCAAGACGGTAAAGTGCCGCAAACAGGGGCAAATAACCAAGGGCAAATTATCGGTAAGGTGATCGCCAAAGGGTTGAACACGACGGATTCTGAAGATAGACGAGGGGCGATTTCCATTGACGGGGTTGCAAATGGTATTGATGCTCTCGGTTGGTCTGCACCGAGTAATCCCAACGATGTAATTTTTAATCTCAATTCTGTTGAAAATAGCGGTTCGATCTCGGCTTCAACGGATTTACAGGGCTGTGAGGCGGAAACCCACGGCGATATTCAATCCTATGGGAGCGGTAATGGTATTTCGGTTATCGGCTTGGCGGATTTCGGAAAACATAATGCACAAGTCGGTTCGGACGGTATTGCGGACGGTTATAGCGGCGCAACAGGGGTTTCCCGCAGAACAGGGGCAATTCGTATCAGTCGGACGCGAGCGGCCGAGCCTGCTCCCGCACCGAGTTCTCCTGCATTAGAAAAAGCCGATTTTGAAGGTAAAACGGTCGAAGTGGGTCTGCAAAATGTGAATAATAGCGGTCAGATATCCGGCAAAATTTACGCTCAAGCACATCAAAAAGCGGTTGCGCATACGAGCGATTACAAGCCGCAATTCTATTCTGTTACCGGTTCTGCATCGGGTAATGCATTGTCTATCTCCTCCTATGTGAATACGATTGATCGTTATACCTATTCCGAGAACAAACATAACTTTGCTAAATTAGGTTCTATCACCAATAGTGGTCATTTACGAGGCGAAGCGCGATTATTGGGCGGCAAAAATACTACACATACGGGGACGGCTTCAAATAATAGCGGAAACGGTATTTCTGCCATTGCCGTAACAGGCCGTTTTGCTAAAAATAGTACGGAAGCGGCTGTCGGCAATCTTCAAAATAGCGGTGAAATTGCCGGTCGCTTAGAACAAATTTCGGGCGATAACTCTGGCTACCGTGGTTTCCATCTTTACTCTACTGCAAATGCTCACGGTAGCGGGAATGCGGTTTCTGTTACGGCGAGTTCTGCCAATGCGCAAACGAGAGTGCCTGCCAGTGCGACATTAGGGGATATTCAAAATAGCGGTAAGATGACAGGCTCTGCATTGGTAAAAGCGGGAGGAGGCTTAGGCGATATTACCGCTAATGTGCGAGCCTCGGGGAATGGGGTAGCGGTTGATGAGCAAGGTAATTCAGGTGAGTTGGCTAAAATCGGGATTGTCGATAATACTGGTGTGATCTCGGGGCAAATTGAAGTATATGGCGGCAAATCCGACTCGACTGCAACGGATAAACGTTTTATCCCTGAAATTAAGGGGGTGAAAACAGCAGCAGGTAATTCATCGGCAACGGATACCCCTCGCCTTTCTGCGGAGACTTGTCGGTGGTTGCCGGCGAATACGCCTGGTTGTGAAACAGCGGCTACGCCGACAACATCGTCAACACCGGATCACGTTAATGCAACGGTGCAAAGTGCAACCGGTGTACACTCTAGCGGTAACGGGATTACTGCTTGGACTTTCGGTGAATCAAGTGAATATGGTCAGCAAAAAGCCCAACTAGGTAATGTTCTGAATACGGGCACTGTAAGTGGTTATGCGAAAGTGTGGCAAGGGTTTTCACAAGGCGAACATACTCGTGTCGATTACCGCAATAATGGTGCAGGGATTGCGATTAAAGCTAGAATGGAGGGCAATATCACAAATGCCGGGGTGATTTCGGGCAATCATAGTGCATTATTGGCACGCGGCAAAATTGATACTGCCTGGAGCACCACCAACCCAACTTATACGTCGGGCTTTAAAGGTCAGGTAAATAACTACGGCATTTTAGCCGGGCGTTTAATCGTGGGCGGCTACCAATTAGATCATAGTGCTGACCAGTACTATAACTATTTTGAAACTCGCCACGCCAATAATGTCAAAAACGCAGGTCTATATATTCAGCTCGATAAAGATGAAAATATTGAGCAGGTAACAGTAGGAACGGATAGCCTCACTGCGTTCAGCAAAAACGGTAAAAATTATACTGTTATCAATGCGCCTTTGACTTCGTCTAACAAAGACAGTGAAAAACTCACTACGGCGGAAGAAACCTTTACCAATAAGATTATCAATGGGGTAGGGATGGCAAACGGCGCATTATTTGCCAAGCATAATACAACATTGGAGGATTCTATTGTAAATGGTTATAAAACAGCCTTAAAAGTAGGAGAAAATGTCGAAGTAACCGTGAATAATACCACCCTCAATGCCAATGGCTTTAAGGTGAATCAATCGGAAAAACCGTTGGCGATTTTAGGGGATAGTGGTGCGAATAAAGTGCTCTTATCGAATAGTACCCTAATTAACGGGGATATCGATCTCAAAGCAGGCAATGATGAGCTGACAATTGCAGACGGTCGGGTGAAATTTAACGGTCGGTTAATCGATCTCGGCGAAGGGCTGGATACATTGCAGTTAGGTAAAGCTGATTTGCCAAACGCTCAGCCGATTAAAGTCGATTATGAAGTGCATAATGCCGAGCAGATCACGGTAAATCAACCAACGACTTTCTGGGCGAGTGCCAAAGTGCGTGGCACGAATACACTTACTCTAAACAGTGATCTCCATTACCAAGTACTTAGCCCGGAAATGCACGCATTATTTGATGCTAACCGCAGTGAAAAAATCGCGCTTAACGGCGTAGGTAAGTTTATTGTTGATACTACCAAAGCGGCTAGCGAGTATGAAGTGAAGTTCGGCGGTTTCCAGCTTGAGCCGACAAATATTACCTTTGAAACAAATAGTGTGCTACAAAATGCAACCTTCAAGGACGGTAAATTATTGATTCAGCCGAAGGTGGTGATGACGGCGGAAGAGGCAGCAAAACAAGCAGAGCAGCAAGCCCAGTTAGCCGCACAACTTAGCGAGGCACAAAAGCAGAAAGCCGAACTTGAAAAAGCACAGCAAGATGCGGCGGCTCAAAGAGAGCAAGAACAAGCTGCGTTGACTGCACAGTCCCAACAATTAGAGGACGCTGAAAAGCAGAAAGCCGAGCTTGAAAAAAGACTGCAAGATACACTGGCACAGCGTGATCAACTTGCGGCAGATTTAGCAGCAAATAGTGTTCAAGCCGACGAGGTGAAGCAACAAAAAGCGGCTCTGGAAAAAGCCTTGCAGCAGGCGATTGCCGAGCGTGATCAACTTCAGGCAAATGCAGTACCGGCTAAACCATCTTCGGCGGTTGATGAGACGAAGACAGCGTTGATAAATCAGCAACTTGCCGATTTACAGCAAAAAATTGATCAGTTAAATCAACAAATTGCCGACCAAAACTTACAGGCAGGTAAGACCTTTAGCACGCCATTTACTGATGCCTATCAGAGTTACCTCACTCATTGGCAACTATCGGGAGTGAATGCGCTTGAGGCTTCCGCATTAACGACCGATAAATCGGAGCAGGCAGCGACGGAAGCGATCAATCGTTATTTATCAGACACGGTCGAACATAATATTTACGGTGCGGTGGCACACCAGTTAGCCCAATTCACTCGTGATGAACGTAATGCCCTTTTATCGCTCACAAAACGATTAAGCGATCAGCAATGGTATGTGGCGGCGAAAGGATTAAATGCAACCCACAATTACCGTCAAACCGCGGAGAAAGCAACCACGAATGGCGCAATGGTTAGCGTGCAGTATGGCGTGAATGATGATCTGACGGCGGGTGCTTATATTGCCACGCATCAGCAAAAAACGACCGGCGGCGCGAGCTACTTAAAAGGAAAAGGCGTGTCGTTCGGTGCGTATGTGAGCAAGCACTTTAACAATCTCAGCTTAACGGCAGGGGTAATGCACGCTCGCACCGATCTGGAAGGTAAACGTTATATCAGCAACGGTTATGATAGCCACCAATTTGATGCGAACGGCAAAGCCAATGCAACGGGGGCTTATTTACAGGCGAAATATGCCGTAGCCTTAAACGATCATTGGCAGTTTGTGCCGAGAGCTGATGTCGCTTATACCCGCTTAGCACAAGGGGCGATCAACGAAACGGGCGATGCGGGGTTAGCGATCGATGCTTACCGTACACAGCGTATTGAAAGCCGTATCGGGCAGGATATGATCGCCAAGCTGCCGATGTCAAACGGTAACTTATCGTTCAAAATCTCAACGGATTATACGGTAGTCGCCGGTGAGAAGGATCTGCAAGGTCGTTTTAATCGCGGGCAAACCTTTGCTATCCGCACTGAACCTAATCGCAATATTGTCGGCATCGGCGCAGGTATTGGCTACGAATGGCGAAACGGTCTTGAAGTCGATCTCAATGCGTCTAAAGCCTTAAGCAAAGCGGGAAATGAAACCATTGCCACATTCAAACTGGGTTACACCTTTAAATAGATCATAGCATCTCTGCAAGCGGTTGGTTATGTTCCATTGTTAACTAAAAACCATCTTCTATAAAGATGGTTTTTAGTATGCCTGAAAAGATCGCCTTACTATACTGTTGCTTATCTAGGGATTTAATAAGTGCTGTAGGAAGTTAGATTATTATGAATTTATAGATATAGATTGATGGTTAACTAGTAGCCCTCTTGTATTATCTATTCGATATTGCCCTATTGTTCCATCAAGTAATCTTTTAATTGCTTGCTCTATATGTAACCCTCCCCTAAAGTAAGTGCATTTCTAATTAGGGTTCTCTAAGATAAACTACGTTTGAGGAGAACAGACATGAGAAAATCACGTTACACAGGAACACAAATTGTCAACATAATTGAAAGAGGTGGAAGCCGGTCGCTTGGTAAGGGAAGTTTGTCGAGAATATGGCATATCAGAGGCAACCTACGCATGGATTAATGGATCTGAATTTATCTCACATCTAGGTGAAGTGTTACGAACCATCTATACTTATTACCCTACTTATACCTATATCACTAATAAAGTCTTTGTCGTGGCTAACAATTAACACGCTACCGTTAAATTCACGTAGAGCTTGAGCTAGCATCAATCGGGAGTCTAAATCTAGATGATTATTCGGCTCATCCAACAACAGTAGAGTGTTGTCAGGTTGATGGCTGATCGCTAACATACAGGCTTTCATCCTTTCGCCTCCGCTCAAGTTTACCACCGCTTGCATTGCTTTCTCTCGTTTTAGTCCAATACCTGCCAGCAGCGTTCGCAGGTTTGTTTCCTTTAGGTGTGGACAAAAAGAAGCCAAGTTTTCAAGTGCAGACTTTGTATTATCCAGTAACGTGAAGTGCTGATCTAGATAGCATAGGCCTTCACGCACATTAATGTTTCCGTGGACTGGAGAAAGATGCCCAGAGATAGCTTTCAATAAGGTAGACTTACCACTACCGTTTTTGCCAGATAGGTGGATTTTTTCTCCAAAATCAACAGAAAATGTGATTTCGTTTTTATGCCGAATATAGGGCAGGCGCACTTCTGTGATGTCTAAAATACGTAAGGCGCGTTTCTCTACTTTTCCCAAGGACAAGCTTTGCTGTTTAAATAACTCATGTTTCCTATTCAGAGAGCTGAGTTGCTCCTGTATTTGCAGCAATTTACGGTTCTGATTACTTTCCTGAGAACCGTAGGAACTCTCAGCACTGTGCTTTAAGGTATTCAAGATAACTTTAGCCTGGCTACCTGAGCGAGCAACCTGTTTACCTTGGCTAGCACGTTGTTGGGCTTTTTCCCGATTATTTTGCATAGTCTGACGAATGAGATTGATCTCTGAATTAACATGCTTGATTTGACGCTCCAAACTATTTAGCTCACTGGCACGCTGTTTCGTGTAGACCTCATAGGAACCGCCGTAATGATGTATACCGAGAGTATTCAGCTCCAAGATATCATCTACATAGCCCAAAATTTCACGATCATGACTAATGATAAGTATACCGCCATTGAAGTGCATCATCTGTTCGATTAACCAATTCTTTCCTTGTTCGTCCAAATGGTTTCCTGGTTCATCAAGAATTAGATAGCCATAATTAGATTGGAAAAGCTGATACAACGCTAACCGAGTTAACTGACCACCGCTCAGAGCATCACATCGTAAAAATGGATCTACAGGTAATCCCAATGCCTGTAGTTGCTGCTCCAGATTTGCCTGCAGTTGCCAATTATCGTCGATTAGCTCAAAGTCATGAGGATCACATCCTCCTGCAGTAATTCGGGTTAAAGCTTCCAACCTGTGCCGAACTCCAAGAAAGTCACTGACAGTTTCATACAGAACAGGTATTTCTTCCACGCTATCCTGCTTCAGCCACCCAACTCGACAGAAAGTGGTGACAAAGCCGGAATAAGGTATCCTTTCCCCTGTCAGCAGTGATGCTAATAAGGACTTTCCTACACCGTTTCTGCCAACTAGTCCGGTTATTTTATCGTCCAGAGCAAAATTCAGGTTGGAAAACAGCATATCGCCATTATCAAATCGATAAATTAAGGCTTGAGCATTGATCCTTGTCATAACTCTCCTTGTTGTATATATCTTCCGTAATGTTTCTTGTAGCAGATAGTAATCGCCATGCCGATGCAAAATAATGCGAACACGATAGGAGCATTGGCACTAATGTTGGCCACAAAGCCGAAGGTAAAACCGGAAAAGCTAGCGCTGAAAGCGGCGATAGCGGCAGCCATTCCCATGATAGAGCCTTGTTTGCTCGCATCAACGCAAATGGATAGTTGTGCCATTAAGCCACTGTATGACATGCCAAAGCCTACCGCACCCAATACGGCTAGTAGATACAGAATATATGAATTAGTGTTGAGTAGGGTTCCACCTATGCAGAATGTCATCAGTACCAACGCCAGCCCGACCATACTAAGAGGCCTCAGCACTTTCATTGCAGCACCAACTAAGAATAGGAAAGCAAACGCTAGACCAAAACCGGTCCAAGAGATGAAGTTGCTCACTTCCTGCTGAGCAAAACCGAGCCCACTGTTCAGATAAAGACCGATAAACTGGAAGAAGGTATTCCAGCCCACCAGCATCAACAGCAGGAGTAAGGCGTAGATGCGGATATCCTTGACTCTGACTGCATCAAGCAGATTTGCAATGGGATTGGGAAACGTCATCGCACACTTCTTAGCGTCCGCTTTTGGGTTCTGAAACACCAGTAGCAGGATCAGCAAATTCACCACGGATAGCGTCGCCACAAAGATAAACGGCGTTTGCAGATTGAACCAGGGAACTAGCACAGGATCACTCAGATAACCGCCGATCAACGGGTCGATGACATAGCCCAACGAGACAAAAAACATGATGTAGCCAATGTATCTGGCTCGCTGTTTATCCTCAGTGACATCGATAATAGAGGCCTGTGCGACGGGAAGACTACCGGAAAAGAAACCGCCAATAAGTCTCCCAGCTATGAACAACCACAGGCTTTTGAACACCAGAGCGTACGCCAGCAAGACATAGCTGATCGCCAGACCACTGAGACACAGCAACAGCGTCTTCTTCCGTCCCAGGACATCAGATAAAGCGCCCAGCAATGGTGCACCAAAAAACATGGCGATGGAGAATGCCCCCAGAGCCACGCCGTATACGCCATTGCGGAAACCTTCAGAGCCTTCGCTGATCAGCCCGGCCACAGGATCGTGGGCGATGGGCGTCAACATGGGAATAATCAGGCTGGCACCCAGATTATCAATAAAAATAACCAAATAAATTCCGATTAAACTCAACATCTTTATGTTTGTCATAAAACCCCTCGTACTGAAGCACCCTGCAAGGGTGCACTATACTTTTCCTATTTACTGGCTCTATGTTTTGTTACGGTATAGTCCACCAGCTATCTTCTTACTGCCGACTTTAGCGCTTTTTTAGATAATATCCTTAAGGATTTTATAGTCTAAGCTCAATTCAGCATACATATGTTTTAGGCGATGATTTTCTTCTTCCAGCACTTTCAACTGCTTGATGTCTGACGCTTCCATATCGCTATATTTTGCTTTCCAATTGTAATAGGTTGCCTCTGATATGCCATATCCTCGGCAGACTTCTTTCAAAATTTTGACAATTTATGTTTCTGTGTAACGTGATTTTCTCATATTCGTTCTCCTCAAACTGAGTTTATTTCAGAGAACTCTAATTAGCTATGCACTTATTTTAGGGGATGGTTACATTATTTTTTAGGCGAGTAATTATCGATTTTGGTGTGTAGAAGAGTTGCAAGAAGTCATAGATAAAGGATAATTCTGCCGCACAGATAGAGCTTGTAGCTCGTCCATTAGTTTACGCTATTATATTAAAGAGAGTTAATAATAACAAAGAGTGTTTAGAGAAGGAATAGGTGGCGCAATTAAGTATGGGTATTTCTAAATAAAGTTTGTTTAGGTTTAACAATATTTTAAGAGAGAATGAGTAGTAATAAGGGCAGGTAATGATGCTGATTTTTCAGTTTAGCTGCCTGTTTGATAGTGAATGGTTTATAGAATTTTGGATAAGAAACGAGAAATATGAGGTTTAAGCAAATAATAAGCGGTTGGTTAGGGCGACTATTTTGCAAAAAATCACGCAAAACCGACCGCTTGTTTTTTTAGCCTTTCTGCTTGTTTAACCATTCTGTCGGGCTTAGTCCGATTTCTCGGGTAAAGGCACGGCTGAGAGCGGCGCTGTGGCTATAACCGACTTTTTCGGCGACAAGGCTCACTGCCAGCCCTTTTTGTAGCAGCGTTTGGGCAACGGTAATCCGCCACTGCGTCAGATAATCCATCGGGGAAATCCCCATCATCTCTTTGAAGTAACCGGCAAAGCGTGAGCGGGACATCATCGCATATTCTGCCATCATATCGACTTGCCAATTTCGTTCGGGGTATTGGTGAATATCCAGTAAGAGCCGGGCGAGGTATTTGTCGGTCAGCCCCTTTAATAAGCCCACGTTGATCCGTTTTTGCTCTAGGCAGCAACGCACGACTTGAATAGCAAAATAAGCACACAGATATTGAATTGCCGCCTGATAGCCGCAGCCCTGCTTTTCCGTTTCGCTAAAAATCAGATTGGCGATATTACGCAGTTCGGGCTGTGTGTCCAAATAGACAATCGCAATATCCTGTAAGCTGTGGGTGAGCGGGTTGCGTACATCTTCGCCAAAATCAAATTTAATACAAAAAATATCCAAACCTTGTGCGTCCAAAGGATGGATATGATGAACAATATGCGAAGGTGAGAAGACGACACAAGGGCGGTCAATCACGATCGGCGCTTTATTGGGGTGTGAAAATTGGCAATGCCCTTGGCGGATAAAATGTAAATAGCCTTTATTGGGATCGGGTTCTTCAAATGTGCCGATATGGCATAAGTTGCCAATGAAAAACAGGTCGGTACGGAAATTAAAATAGCTGAAAAGGTGAGTGATAGTGTCCATTTTGGCGGTCGGGTTAAGAAGTTAAAACGTTGGGTTAAATTTTATGATCGGCATATTTTTATAATAGCGCCGCTCACAGTATAGAGCTGCGGGCATTTTATGTGAATTAAAATCTTACTTGAGGAGAGAAAAGAATGTCTAGTAAACTTGAACAGATCGATCAAGAACGCCGCTCGGCACTGCATAGCGGTTCTCGTATCGCAATGGCAGCCGGTGTACTCGGTGCAATGGGGATTGCGGCAACGGCAAATGCGGCGGAGAAAAAAGCGGAAAAGACCATTTACGATGAACCTGAGCAGTACGGCTTAAAACGGCCGGGAATGAAGATCGATCCGAAACGTGTGGCGTTAGTTGTGGTTGATCCGCAAAATGATTTTCTTAGCCCGAACGGTATTATGTGGGGCGTATTGAAAGACAGTATTTTACAAAATAATACGGTTGAGAATATTGAAAGTCTGTTTAAAGCGGCGAAAAAAGTGGATATGCCGGTGATTGTCTCCCCACACTATTATTACCCGACTGATCACCAATGGGAATTTATGGCACCGGGCGAAACCTTTATGCACGATACCGGAATGTTTGCCCGCAAAGGCGCTTATACAATGGAAGGCTTTGAAGGATCGGGCGCAGATTTTGTTGAGCGTTATAAACCGTATATTTTTGACGGCAAAACTACGATTGCATCGCCGCATAAAATTTTCGGACCGGAAACGAATGATGTCGTATTGCAGTTGCGTAAACGTAAAATCGACCAAGTGATTTTAGCGGGAATGGCGGCAAATTTATGTATTGAATCCCATTTGCGTGAATTGGTGGAACAAGGTTTTGAAGTAACGGTGGTGAAAGACGCTACCGCAGGACCGCGTATTCCGGAAGGGGACGGCTACCTTGCAGCGCTGACTAACTTCCGTTTGATTGCGAACGATCTTTGGACAACCGCCCAAGCAGTGAAAAATATGGGGGCATAATAGATAACAAGCGGTCGGTTTTACCACAGTATTTGTAAATTTGCTGTGTAAACCGACCGCTTGTGCTGTGAGCGGGGACTAAGTTAGCCCATTCTGCCTGTAATATAATCCCTCGTGCGTTGATCTCGAGGTTGATTGAGAACGTGGCTGGTTTCACCAAATTCAATCAGTTCGCCCAAATACATATAGGCGGTGTAATCGGAACAACGGGCAGCCTGTTGCATATTATGGGTTACGATAGCCACTGTATAGTCGTGTTTAAGCTCGCAAATCAATTCTTCAATTTTCATTGTCGAGATGGGATCAAGTGCCGAGCAAGGTTCGTCAAGCAATAATACTTCGGGCTTAACTGCGATCCCTCTGGCAATACAAAGACGTTGTTGCTGACCACCGGAGAGGCTGTCGCCGCTTTTATCCAATTTATCTTTCACTTCATTCCAGAGTGCCGCTTTCGTTAAAGCCCATTCAACACGATCGTTTAATTCCGATTTCGGTAGCTTCTCAAATAAGCGAATGCCAAAGGCAACATTGTCGTAAATTGACATTGGAAACGGCGTCGGTTTTTGGAATACCATTCCGACTTTGGCACGGATAATCGCAATATCCGTGTGAGTCGTCAGTAGGTTTTCGCCGTCCAGTAAAATTTCGCCGGTAGCCTTTTGGTGAGGGTAAAGCTCAAACATCCGATTAAAGCAACGCAATAGGGTGGATTTTCCGCAGCCGGAAGGGCCGATAAATGCGGTTACTTTATTTTTAGCAATTTGCATATTGATGTTTTTGAGTGCGTGAAAATTGCCGTAATAAAAATTGAGTTGATTAACGGTTAATGCAGTTTTCATTCAGTTTCCTTAATTATTTTTTCGGTTGGAAAAATAAGCGGGTTAGTATGTTGATACTTAACACAAAGAAGGTAATCAAAATTGCGCCTGCCCACGCCAGTTCGTTCCAGTCATTAAACGGACTTGCCGCATATTGGTAAATCACAACGGGTAGATTTGCCAGTGGGGCATTCATATCCCACGAGCCGAACTGATTTGAGAGTGCCGTGAACAGTAACGGTGCGGTTTCCCCCGAAATGCGAGCTACTGCCAACAATACGCCAGTGATGATCCCCGATTTTGCCGCACGGTAGCAGACCATTGTGATCACTTTCCATTGCGGGCAACCGAGTGCAGCGGCGGCTTCTCGCAGATTATTCGGCACAAGTTGCAACATATTATCGGTCGTGCGGATCACCACTGGAATGACGATGACGCCCAATGCCATTGCACCAGCCCAGCCGGAATAATGTTCGACTTGCGAAACGTACACGGCATAGACAAATAAGCCGATGATAATGGACGGTGCAGAAAGTAAAATATCATTCAAAAAGCGTGTGATACTTGCCAAACGGCTATATTTGCCGTATTCCGCCAAATATGTGCCTGCCAAAATACCGATAGGGGTTGCAACAAGCGTGCTGACGGCGAGCATCATAAACGAGCCAATAAAAGCATTGCGTAAACCGCCTACTTCATTTGGGGCAGGGGTATCCATTGTAAAGAGATTAAGCGAAAGAGCAGGAATGCCTTTGCTTAATAGGGTGATGATGATCCAACTTAGCCAAAATAAGCCAAACCCTACCGCTAAAAAGGATAAGGCAAGCATTATGCAATTTTTGATTTTACGGCAGTGAAACCGCCTGTTTTCATATTGACGCATTATTTTTTCCCTTCTTTTCGCTGCATACGCATAATTAAGATACGTGAACAAGCGAGAACAACAGTAGTAATGAGGAATAGAATAAGACCAAGCTCCATTAACGCCGATTTTTGTAAGCCGCTGGCTTCATTAAATTCATTGGCGATTGCAGACGCAATTGAGGTTGATGGCGAGAAAAGGGATTCCGGCAGTTGGAAGGCGTTACCGATTACAAAAGTAACCGCCATTGTTTCCCCCAATGCACGACCAAGCCCTAACATTATGCCGCCGATTACCCCTGTTTTGGTATAAGGTAGAACGACTTTCCAAACGACCTCACTTGTGGTTGAACCTAAACCGTAGGCGGACTCTTTTAACATTGGCGGTACAACACCGAAGACATCACGCATTACGGAGGCGATAAACGGAATAATCATAATTGCCAGCACCAACGAGGCGGTAAAAAGCCCGATACCAAACGGTGCGCCTGAAAACAGTAGATTAAGGACGGGTAAGTCCCCAAATAAGTCAATAAGATGAGGTTGAATATATTCTTGGAAAAGCGGGACGAACACAAACAGCCCCCACATTCCGTAAATAATAGACGGAATTGCAGCCAGCATTTCGACTGCTACCCCGATTGGGCGTTGAAGCCACTCCGGCGCTAATTCGGTTAAGAATGTGGCAATGCCGAATGAAATCGGTACAGCAATGAGTAAAGCGACAAAAGCCGAGATAAGTGTTCCGATAATAGGTACTAATGCACCGTATTGCTCTTGCACAGGATCCCAGTTGTTTGTCCATAAAAAGTCGAGATTAAATTGGCGAATCGCATCCCAACTGCCTGCGATAAGCGAAATTAAAATAGCTGATAAAATCGCAAATACCAGCACGGTAAAAAATAAAGTGGTGTGCTTAAATAGCCATTCTATCCATTTTGTGCTTTCAATAGTTTGATAGGCTTTTTGCATATTTATATCCTAGTTTGCAAAAATATGTGTCGATCGGACTGCTTGTAAAGGGAGAGCTCCCTCTCCCTTTGTAAAAAGCATTAGCGAACGGCTTTACCCGCAGTATCTTTGATCTCACTTGCCCATTTTTGTTGAATGGTTTCAACCACTTTGCGTGGCATTGGCACATAATCAAGTTCTTCTGCAGCTTGACCGCCTTTAGTAAATGCCCAATCAAAGAACTTCAGCACGCCACGGGTCGCATCAGGTTTATCGGCGACTTTGTGTAGTAAAATAAAGCTTGCCGCTGTGATTGGCCAAGACTCGTTGCCGGCTTCGTTGGTCAGTACTACCCCCATTCCGGCGGCACTGTTCCAATCTGCATTACTGGCAGCAGCCATAAAGCTTTGTTTAGACGGTTGAACAAACTGACCGGCTTTGTTTTGTAACGAAACCCACGCTAATTGGTTTTGTTTGGCATAGGCATATTCGACATAGCCGATAGAGTATTTGAGCTGTTTAACGTAAGCTGCCACACCCTCATTGCCTTTGCCACCCTGACCTGTCAGCCATTTGACTGATTTACCTTCACCGACTTTCGTTTTCCAATCGGCAGACACTTTAGACAAGTAATTGGTAAAGCCGAACGTTGTACCGGAGCTGTCGGAGCGGTGAACAACGACAATGCGTTTGTTCGGGAGTTTAATATCAGGGTTTTGTGCTTTGATTGCCGCATCGTCCCAGTGAGTGATTTTACCTAAGAAAATATCGGCTAATTGTTCACCGTATAATTTCAACTTACCGGCGGCAATATCCGGCACGTTAATGACAGGCACGGTACCGCCAATGATGGCAGGGAATTGTAAGAGTTTATGCTCGTCCAATAAGTTGGCTTTCATTGGATCATCGGAAGCACCGAAATCCACTGTTTTTGCCATAATTTGCTGCTGACCGCCACCGGAGCCGATCGATTGGTAATTGACTTTATTGCCTGTCTCTTTTTCATATAACGATGCCCATTTCGCATAAATCGGATAAGGGAAAGATGCGCCGGCACCCGTAATTGTTTGAGCCTGTAGCGATAACGGCAGTGAAACTGCAATGACACCGACACCAAATACTGCTAATTTTTTCATAGTTTTGACTAACATCATTTTTTCCTCTTAGGTTGATTGATGATGAGCGTAGTGTAAAAAAGAAATATGACAGTTTTATGACAACCGAGACAAGCGGTTAAATGCACGCCGTTTTTTGCAAAATGTGATCTCGTTCAAATTTCATTAAGAAAATCTACAAATGAAGTGAAATTAGCATTATAATGAAATTTATTGAAGTTTTATTTCATTAAGCTGTTTTTAAATGAGAGGAGAGAGAAAATGCGTTTAATTCCGTTAGAATGTGCAACAGAAGTGAGCCAATGGGCAGCCCGTTATATTGTTAATAAAATCAATGCGTTTCAGCCGACTGCGGATAAACCGTTTGTGTTAGGTTTACCAACCGGCGGTACGCCGCAAAAAACCTACCAAGAGTTGATTAAACTCTACCAAGCCGGTGAAGTGAGCTTTAAAAACGTCGTTACCTTTAATATGGACGAGTATGTCGGTTTACCGAAAGCGCATCCGGAAAGTTACCATACCTTTATGCACGAAAATTTCTTCAATCACGTTGATATTCAGCCGGAAAATATCAATTTACTCGATGGAATGGCGGAGGATGTGGAAGCGGAGTGCGAACGCTATGAGGCGAAAATCCGTTCTTATGGTAAAATTCACTTATTTATGGGCGGGGTCGGTGTGGACGGTCATATTGCGTTCAACGAACCGGCATCATCATTGAGTTCACGCACACGGATTAAGACCTTAACCGAAGACACGCTGATTGCTAATTCCCGTTTTTTCAATAATGATGTGAATCAAGTGCCGAAATTTGCACTGACGGTTGGGGTAGGTACATTGTTGGACGCTGAAGAAGTGTTGATTTTGGTAACGGGTCATAACAAAGCGTTGGCATTGCAGGCTTGTGTTGAAGGACCGATCAACCATTTATGGACAATTAGTGCATTGCAGTTGCACCGCCGTGCAATCGTGGTGTGCGATGAGCCGGCAACCCAAGAGCTCAAAGTGAAAACGGTGAAATATTTCAAGCAGTTGGAAAAAAATGTCGCACGTTAGGGGGAGAAAATGAACCATTATGCACTGACAAACTGTGTGATTTACACGGGCGAGGCGGTTTTGTATCAGCACGCTGTTATCATTAAAGGCGAGCAGATAGAGGCGATCGTTGCCGAAAAAGATCTCCCCGAAAGTTTAGATCAAATTGATCTGGAAGGGGCGAATTTATCCGCTGGTTTCATTGATTTACAACTGAATGGTTGCGGTGGCGTGATGTTTAACGAAGATATCAGCGTTCGCACCCTTGAAATTATGCAGGAAACCAACCTGAAATCCGGCACAACCAGCTATTTGCCGACCTTCATCACCTCGCCCGATGAGGGAATGAAGCAAGCGGTGCAGGTGATGCGTGATTACTTGTCAAAATATAAAAATCAGGCACTCGGTTTGCATTTGGAAGGGCCTTATCTCAGTGTGGAGAAAAAAGGGGTGCACCGCCCCGAATATATCCGTGCTGCAAGCGGTGAGATGATCGATTTTCTGTGCAAAAACGGCGATGTGATCACCAAACTGACCTTAGCGGCGGAAAATCCGACCGTAGAGCATATCGAGGCTTTCCGAGACGCCGGCATTATTGTCTCAATCGGGCATTCCAATGCGACTTATCCGCAGGCGAAACAACGCATTGCCGAGGGGATCAGCTTTGCCACCCACCTGCATAATGCAATGTCGCCGGTGAGTTCGGGACGGGACGGTGGCGTTGTCGGTGCTGTGCTGGATAGCGATATTTACGCAGGTATTATTGTGGACGGTTTGCACGTGGATTGGTCGAATGTCCGCATTGCGAAAAAAGTAAAAGGTGATAAACTGGTGATTGTAACTGATGCGGTTGCACCGGCGGGGGCGAATATCGACTCTTTTATCTTTGTCGGCAAAAAAGTACTGTATAAAGACGGGAAATGTGTCGATGAATTTGGCAGCCTTGGCGGTGCGGCGATCACAATGATCGAATCGATCCGTAATGTTGTCCAACACGTTGGCATTCCCCTTGAAGAAGCGATCCGAATGTGTACGCTTTATCCGGCGAGAGCCATTCACGTTGAGGATAAATTAGGGTCTATTGAAGGCGGTAAAATCGCCAATTTAACGGCATTTAATCACCAATTCCAAGTGCTTGGCACAGCGGTTAATGGCAATTGGCAATGGACAAAAAACTAAATTAAAGGAAAAAGCCCTGATGATCTCTATTCAACGGGGCTTTTGTTTTTTAGGTGGGATTTTCCATTTTTTATCAAATTGGTGCTTGCTCTTAGGCGAGTTTTTGCGTAGAATTGCGCACCTATTTTATATGAATTTGAGAGTGCCAGAGGCTTAGCAAATGGCACTGATTAGCGGAGTAAATATGTACGCAGTTTTCCAAAGTGGCGGCAAACAACACCGAGTAAGCGAAGGTCAAGTTGTACGTTTAGAAAAACTTGAAGTAGCGACAGGTGAAACAGTTGAATTTGATTCAGTGTTAATGGTCGTTAATGGTGAAGATGTTAAAATCGGTACCCCTGTTGTTGCAGGCGGTAAAGTAGTGGCAGAAGTGGTTGCACACGGTCGTGGCGAGAAAGTTAAAATCGTTAAATTCCGTCGTCGTAAACACAGCCGTAAACAACAAGGTCATCGTCAGTGGTTCACAGAAGTGAAAATCACTGGGATTCAAGCATAATTTCAGAGGAGATCAAGTAGATGGCAACTAAAAAAGCTGGTGGTTCAACTCGTAACGGTCGTGATTCTGAAGCTAAACGCCTTGGTGTGAAACGTTTCGGTGGCGAGTCTGTTTTAGCAGGTAGCATTATCGTTCGTCAACGTGGTACAAAATTCCACGCAGGTAGCAACGTAGGTATGGGTAAAGACCACACGTTATTCGCAACGGCTGACGGTAAAGTTAAATTTGAAGTTAAAGGCGAAAAAAATCGTAAATATGTCAGCATTATTGCTGAATAATCTTCAAATCCCTTAAATAATAAAGCCCTCTTTTTTAAGAGGGCTTTTTGCTATCTTACCGATTATGTTTACACTTCATTGAGGATTTATGGTTAATCAACAAAAACCACTGCGCGGCTTTCTGCTTGCGCTACTCGCAAGTGCGGCTTGGGGGGCATTACCTATTGCCGTCCAACAAATCTTAGATATTGTCGATGCACAAACATTGGTATGGTATCGTTTTATGACGGCAGCGATTGGGGTATTTTTCATCTTGCTGTTTACAAAAAAATTGCCGCAACGCACCGCGTTCTCCCCTCGGGTCTTTGGCTTGCTTATGGTTGGCATTGTGGGGTTATCCGCAAATTTTTTCCTATTCAGTTACGGGTTAAATTTTATTTTGCCGACTACAAGCCAGGTGCTATGGCAGCTTGCGCCTTTCACGATGATGTTATGCGCCGTATTGCTTTTCCACGAGCCTTTTCAATTTCATCAAAAGATAGGGCTTGCGACGCTGTTGCTGGGATTGGGGCTGTTTTTCAACGATCGTTTTGATGAGATTTTCCAATTAGGTCAGTATGCCTTTGGTCTTTTTATCGGGGCGAGTGCTGCGATAGTATGGGGGCTTTACGGTATTGTACAGAAATTATTATTACCGGTATTCAGCTCGCAACAAATATTGCTCTATATTTATGTCGGGTGTGCGGTCGTGCTCACGCCGTTTTCTGTTCCCTCTCAAGTAATGGCGCTGAACGGTTTCGCTTTAGCTTGTTTTATTTTCTGCTGTTTAAATACCTTGATCGGCTACGGCGCTTATGCAGAGGCATTAAACCATTGGGACGCCTCGAAAGTTAGCGTGATCACAATGTTACTGCCGATTTTTACGATGCTGTTTGCCTCTTTAGGGCATTGGCTCGCACCGGACACATTTAATGAGACAAAAATGAACGGCATCAGCTATTTAGGCACACTCATCGTGGTCGCCGGCAGTATTTTTTCTGCGGTTGGGCATCGCTGGCTGGGGAAATCATCGTCCCCAAAATAGCTCTTTATTCACACCGGATTAAGCGGCTCACTACCTGCCCGGCCGTTTTTTCCTTGATGATCTGCCAATGTGATGGCAGCTCTAACGGCGGGTGATCTTTTTCCGTTTCAACATAGATTAACGCATTTTCAGCCAACCAGCCGTTACGGGCTAAATGGATTAGCACCTGCGGCACATAATGTTGGTGAAATGGTGGATCAACAAACACAATATCAAACGGCACTTGCGGATTAGCTTGCGCCAAGTAGGCGAGGCTATCCGTTTGAACCACCTTACCGTTCTCGGCGGCTAAACGTTTGAGGTTTTGCGCTAACAGATCGGCAGCCGTGGCAAATTTTTCGAGAAAAGTAACCGCTTGCGCTTGGCGGGATAACGCCTCAATTCCCAAAGAACCGCTTCCGGCAAAGCAATCTAAGCAGTGGGCGTGGGCAATGTCCATCATCAACCAATTAAACAACGTTTCCTTCACTCGATCGGTGGTCGGGCGTAAGCCCTCAGCGTTTAAAACAGGTAATTTACGCCCCCGCCAACGCCCCCCAATTACCCTGACCTCGCCGTTTGGGCGATTTTGTGGGGAAATTCGACTTTTTTTCATACTCAATAACATAAATAATTGATAAACTAAGCCGTTTAGTTTATTCCATTTTGGACGAAAATGGCTATTTAATTTGGAGCAAAATAATAATGGCAGAGGAAAACAAGAAAAAAGGGTTTTGGTCGTGGTTAGGCTTTGGTAAAAAAGCGTCGCAAGAACAACAAACAGAGCAGAATAGGTTAGAGGAACAGCCATCGCAAGCGGTTGAAACGACTGCATTATCTGAAGAGCAACCCGTTGAACGTGCAGAAAAAGTTACTCCACCAACTGATGAAGCCTTGCCGGAAATCGAGCCAAACACACCGCTTGTTGAAATAGAAGAGATAAAAGCAGAAGAAGCCGAGCCAAAGCCCGCGAACGAAGTTTTGCCGGAAATCGAGCCAAACACACCGCTTGTTGAAGTTGCAGAGACAAAACCTGTAGAAGTCGAGCCACGTCCTGCGGACGAAGCCTTGCCGGAAATCGAGCCAAACGTACCGCTTGTTGAAGCGGCAGAGGTAAAAGCAGAAGAAGTCGAGTCACAGCCTGCGGACGAAGCCTTGCCGGAAATCGAGCCAAACGCACCGCTTGTTGAAGCGGCAGAGGTAAAAGCAGAAGAAGTCGAGCCACAGCCCGCAGACGAAGCCTTGCCGGAAATTGAGCCAAACGTACCGCTTGCTGAAGCAGCGGAGGTAAAACCCGCAGAAACCGAGCCACAGCCCACAGAAGCGGTTGAGACCTATCCGGAGAAACCGGCTCAAGAAGGCGGCTTCTTTAGCCGTCTGATCAAAGGGTTAATCAAAACCAAACAAAATATCGGTTCGGGTTTTCTCAATTTATTCCGTGGCAAAAAGATTGATGACGAGTTGTTTGAAGAGCTGGAAGAGCAATTATTGGTGGCGGATTTGGGAATGCCTACCACCACGAAAATTATCAATAATCTCATCCAGCACGCCAGCAAAAAGCAGCTACAAGATGCGGAACTGCTTTATCAACAATTAAAACAGGAGCTGGCGGAGGTGCTTAAACCGGTGGCACAGCCGTTGGTGTTGAGCGAAAAGAAACCTTATGTGATTTTAATGGTTGGTGTGAACGGTGTGGGGAAAACCACGACAATCGGTAAATTAGCCCGCAAATTCCAAGCGGAAGGGAAATCGGTAATGTTGGCGGCAGGGGATACGTTCCGAGCGGCTGCGGTGGAACAACTGCAAGTGTGGGGCGAGCGTAATCATATTCCGGTGGTGGCACAAAGTACGGGGGCGGACTCGGCTTCGGTGATTTTTGATGCGATGCAATCGGCGGCAGCAAAAGGCGTGGACGTGCTGATTGCCGATACCGCAGGGCGTTTGCAGAATAAACAGAATTTGATGGATGAGCTGAAAAAAATCGTGCGGGTGATGAAAAAATATGATGATACCGCACCACACGAGATTATGCTCACACTAGACGCAGGCACGGGGCAAAATGCGATCAGCCAAGCGAAGCTGTTTAATGAAGCGGTGGGGCTAACCGGCATTACCCTCACCAAATTGGACGGCACGGCAAAAGGCGGGGTGATTTTTGCGATCGCCGATCAATTTAATATCCCGATCCGCTATATCGGGGTAGGCGAGAAGATTGAGGAGCTGCGCTCATTTGATGCCGACGAATTTATTGAGGCGTTATTCGATCACGAAGGTGAAAAATAATGATTAAATTTACCAATGTCAGCAAAGTGTATAAAGGCGGGGGCAAGCCTGCTTTACAAGGGGTGAGCTTCCATTTGGCAAGGGGCGAAATGGCGTATATTACAGGGCATTCCGGTGCAGGTAAGACTACGTTACTCAAGCTGATTATGGGCATTGAGAGAGCCAACGGCGGTCAAGTGATGTTCAATGGACACGATATTACCCGCCTTGCTGAACACGAACTGCCGTTTTTACGCCGCCAAATCGGTATGGTGCATCAAAATTATAGCCTACTGAGCGATCGCTCCATTTTGGATAATGTGGCATTGCCGCTGATTATTATGGGGTTAAATCAGAGTACGGTCGAGCGGGAGGCGCGTTTAGCGCTGGCTAGAGTCGGGTTGGAGAAAAAGGCGAATTTTCTGCCCCGTCATCTTTCCGGCGGTGAGCAGCAGCGGGTGGATATTGCCCGTGCGATTGTGCATCGCCCTTCACTTTTATTAGCAGACGAGCCGACCGGTAATCTGGACGATCAACTGGCGTTTGAAATTTTCCGCTTATTTGAGGAATTTAACCAAGCCGGCACGACCGTGCTGATTGCCACGCACGACAGTAATATTATTGTGCAACGCCCGAAACCTTGTTTGGTGCTGGAAGAAGGGCATCTTAAATAGGAATGTCGATGAAAAATTTACTCAATACCCAAAGCCGCTATATTTTACGGGCGGTTTGGCAGGATCTGATTAAGCGTAAATTCAGCGTATTGCTGACAATTTTGGTGAGCGCCACTTCGCTGACGATCCCGACAGTCAGCTATTTGTTATGGAAAAATACCCATTATGCCGCCGCCCAGTTCTATCCCGAACCGGAGCTAACCGTCTATCTACATAAAAATTTGGCGGAACACGATGTGAATGCGGTGGTCGAGCGGCTTCGTCAGTTTGAAAGCGAGAAAATCGAGAAACTCAATTACATCTCACGCCAGCAGAGCTTGGACGAATTTCGTAGCTGGTCGGGCTTTGGTGAAGCCTTGGATATTTTAGACGACAACCCGCTGCCGGCGGTGGTTGTGCTGAAACCGAAAGCAGCGTTCAGCGGTGCAGAGGCAATGTTAGCCTTACGCAATGATCTGCAAAATATCAAAGGGGTGCAGGAAGTGCGCTTGGATAACGGTTGGCTGGAAAAACTGACCGCTTTAACCCAGCTTATCGCCCGTGTGGCAGTAACTTGCACGGTGCTAATGTTTATCGCCGTCTTTTTGGTGATTAGCAATAGTGTCCGCTCCGATGTATCCAACAGCCGAGCCTCGATTGATGTAATGCAGCTACTCGGCGCAACGGATTATTTCATCGCCCGCCCGTTTTTGTATAGCGGAATGTTATACGGCTTTTTCGGCAGCCTGATGGCGATTTTGTTTAGCTTGATGACGATCAGCTATTTCACCGGCGTGGTGCGTTATGTGTCGGATATGTTTACGGTGAAATTTGAATTGCACGGCTTTAACCTCAGTGAAATCTGTTTAATTATCACCTTGAGCGTTTTTCTCGGCTGGCTGGCTGCTAAATTAGCGACCAACCGCCATATTCAGAAGATCAGCGGGCGCTATTAGTAAACAGCAAGCGGTCAGTAAAGGACAGGTTTTTGCAAAAAATCCGGTATTATGTAGCAAATGCACAAAAATAGACATTTTAACAGAATGTAGGGACACACTGCGTGTGTCCTTTATAAAAATCAAATTATTTC
>NZ_JWIZ01000044.1 GCF_001038205.1 Muribacter muris
TTTGCGATGACGAGTCTAATCTTGTGGTAAAACAGTACCGCGGTATTCGGTTGAATGTCAAACAAATTAGCCGCTGTTCTTGCTGTCACTTCTGCAAAAAAATTCGAGCAGTCTTAGCTGAACTAACAACTTTTTTCTTTAATTTGCAGTGAGTTATCTTCATTTTTGTAGTATAGCATCCTTGCTAATCTACTACGGCCCCTTATTTTTTAGATCTCTTTCGGAGATACAATGATTGTCTCTATAGTTATTACTATAATCATTTAGACATATCGGCTTGTTTTTTTGAAATAATTCACTTAAAGAATGACACCCTATATCAACTCTTAACTATCTTAAATGAGATAAGCAAAGGGCTATCCTATGATGAACTTAATTTATGCCGAGACGATATTGAACGAGGTATTTACGATATAAAATGGATTATAGATAAGAATAATTTAAGTAAGAGAATTAAAAACGTATTTGAACAACACAAAAACCGCATACCTCATCAACACAATATTGCAGAGGCATTTAAACTACCGATAACAGATTTCTACCAAGCAAAACAAATATCCGCCGATTTCCTCAACACACTTGATTTTTATAATCTGAATAATGAGGATTATTTTTTAGCCTTATTATTTTGTATGAAAGTCAGCATACAAAATTTTGAATTAGAACAAGAACCGGTATTAGAATTTTTTATCTTTTTCTTATCCGATCACGATCGAGTAGAAATCGCAGATAAAGACATAACTGAACTCGTTACTGCCTATTTAATATTACTCAAAACGCTTCATTCTCTTTACTCTTTTACTAAAACAGACCAAGCGTGTCTTAATTTATGGGAAACAAGATTAACTTATTTCACGGCAAATACTAATCAAATATAAAGTCGCCAAGCAGTAATATTTACGCATTTTTTGGTACTACACAACAAATACATAACCTTGCTATTTTAAATTTGCACAAAATCGCCTCAATCCTACCGCTTGTTCAACCTGCTCTTATAGCAGACAAGCGGTTGATTTGCCGAGATTTTTGCAAAAATAAGGCTATTATGCCGCAAGGGTAAGAAATTGGGGAAACAGACCGCTTGCTGTTTCCCCACTTTTTATATGAGGTTATTTTTGGCGCATTGCCGGGAATAAAATAACATCACGGATAGACGGTGCGTTGGCAAAAATCATCGCCAAGCGGTCAATCCCCAAGCCTTCGCCGGCTGTCGGCGGTAAGCCGTGTTCAAGGGCAACCACGAAGTCATCATCGTAGAACATCGCTTCGTCATCACCGGCTTCTTTCGCTGCCACTTGCTCTTGAAAGCGTTCTGCTTGGTCTTCCGCATCGTTTAATTCTGAGAAGCCGTTGCCGATTTCACGGCCGCCGATAAAGAGTTCAAAACGGTCGGTTACGTCCGGATTTTGATCGTTACGGCGGGCAAGCGGGGAGATTTCCGCCGGATGTGCCATTAAGAAAGTCGGTTGAATAAGTTGATGCTCCGCCACTTCTTCAAAAATCGCATTCACCACCGAACCTAAGCCCCACGATTTTTGGATTTCGATATTCAGTCCTTTTGCCACGGCGACCGTCTGGTCAAAATCGTGCAACTGCTCAAGGGTAATGCCGTTACCATATTTCACGATTGCATCGTGCATTGTGATGCGTTCAAAGGGTTTGCCGAAATCAAACACATATTCGCCGTAAGGCACGGTGGTCGTACCGAGAATATCCAATGCTAATTTACGCAACAACTCTTCGGTGTTATCCATTAAATCGTGGTAATCGGCATAGGCTTGGTAGTATTCAATCATTGTAAATTCAGGGTTATGGCGTACCGATACCCCTTCGTTACGGAAGTTGCGGTTTAACTCAAATACCCGCTCAAAGCCGCCAACTACAAGGCGTTTCAAATAGAGTTCCGGCGCAATGCGTAGATACATATCCACATCTAACGCATTATGGTGGGTAATAAACGGTTTGGCTGCCGCCCCGCCCGGAATAACTTGCAACATTGGGGTTTCCACTTCAATAAAATCTTTTTCCAAGAAGAATTGGCGGATGCCGGACACCACTTTCGAGCGGATCACAAAGGCTCGGCGGGACTCTTCGTTAGCGATTAAATCCAAATAACGTTGGCGATAGCGCGTTTCTTGATCGGTCAGCCCTTTATGCTTATTTGGTAACGGACGTAATGCTTTGGTGAGAAGCTGTAATTCGGCTGCTCGCACGGTAAGTTCGCCGGTTTTGGTTTTAAATAATGTACCTTTGACGCCGATAATATCGCCTAAATCCAACAAACCGACGGTTTTTTCGTATTCTCCTTCGGCTAGATTATCACGGGCAACATAGAGCTGAATTTGTCCGCTCACATCTTGAATGGTGATAAAGGTCGCTTTTCCCATTGCACGACGCAGCATAATCCGCCCGGCAACCACCGCTGATACCGCTTGTGTTTTTAATTCTTCACCGTCTATGTCATCATATTTTTGATGTAAATCGAGGGCTTTATCTTCACGGCGAAAGGTGTTCGGGAAAGGATTGCCACGTTCACGTAGCTGATTGAGTTTCTCACGGCGGGCTAACATTTCCCCGTTGAGATCCAGTTCTTGATTTT
The DNA here is from genome assembly GCF_001038205.1 of Muribacter muris. Taxonomy (GTDB): domain Bacteria; phylum Pseudomonadota; class Gammaproteobacteria; order Enterobacterales; family Pasteurellaceae; genus Muribacter; species Muribacter muris. The sequence continues at coordinate 2,600 of NZ_JWIZ01000044.1, forward strand.
CCTGTTCAGACATTTGATTACCTTAACTTTTTAAAATAAATTCGGAACGTTAAAGGGCGAGATTATAAGCGATTTTCTGCTGTTTTGGTAGGAAACAAGCGGTGGGATATTTGAATTATTTTGCAATAATGTCATATTGGCAATCTGACCGTCTACTAGACTACTCTCTATTATTAAATCTAAAAAATAAGCCCCGACAATTCGGGGCTTTTTGTTAAATATCTAAATTGGCATAAAGCGCATTGCTTTCGATAAAGTCCCGGCGGGGCTCGACTTCATCACCCATCAGGGTTGTAAAGAGCTTATCGGCGGCAATCGCATCGGTAATCGTAACCTGTAACATTTTTCGGGCGACGGGATCCATAGTCGTTTCCCATAGCTGTTCCGGGTTCATTTCGCCCAGCCCTTTATAACGTTGAATCGTCAAGCCTTTGCGGGATTCTTTCACTAGCCAATCAATCGCCTGTGCGAAGGTGTCGATCGGCTGTTTCCGCTCGCCACGCATTATATAGGCGGTCGGTTCAAGTAAGTCTCTGAGTTGTTCGCCCAACTTGGTAATACGGGCGTATTCATTGCTACTGATAAAATTGAAGTCCAAGCGGCAAGTGCTGTCAATACCGTGGGTTTTGATGACAATTTCCGGCTCGTAAATATGCCGTTCGGTATTGTAGAACACATTGGCTTGATAAGTGCTGCCGGCGGTATCTTTAGCGTTGAGCGTGTCCACCAAAGTGCTTACCCAAGCGGTTACTTCCGCTTCATTTTTTACAAAATCCGTTGAAAGCGGCGCGTGATAGATCAGTTCATTCGACAGAGCCAACGGATAACGGCGCACCAACCGCTCCAGTAATTTTTGCACGGCATTATATTCGGAAATTAAACTTTCCAAGGCTAAACCGCTGAGTGCCGGTGCATTTTCGCTCACATACAACGCCGCACCGTCTAATGCGAGTGCCAGCTCGTATTGGGTCATTTCTTCGTTATCTTGAATATATTTCTCTTGTTTGCCTTTTTTCACTTTATATAACGGCGGTTGGGCAATATACACATAACCCCGCTCAATCAGCTCCGGCATTTGACGGTAGAAGAAGGTCAATAATAGGGTGCGAATGTGCGCGCCGTCCACGTCCGCATCGGTCATAATGATGATTTTGTGGTAACGTAACTTTTCAATATTATATTCATCACGCCCGATCCCTGCGCCGAGTGCGGTGATTAAGGTTGCCACTTCTTGCGAGGAGAGCATCTTGTCAAAACGGGCTTTTTCCACATTCAGAATTTTCCCTTTTAACGGCAAAATCGCTTGGTTTTTGCGATCCCGCCCCTGTTTTGCCGAGCCGCCTGCCGAGTCCCCCTCCACCAAGTAGAGTTCGGACAATGCCGGATCTTTTTCCTGACAATCGGCTAATTTACCCGGTAAGCCGCCCAAATCCAACGCCCCTTTACGACGGGTCATTTCACGGGCTTTCCGAGCCGCTTCACGTGCCCGTGCCGCATCAATAATTTTGCTGACGATACTTTGTGCATCGTTCGGGTTTTCCAATAAATAATCCTGCAAGGCTTCATTCATTGAACTTTCTACCGCCGGACGCACTTCTGAAGAGACCAATTTATCTTTCGTTTGTGAGGAGAATTTTGGATCAGGCACTTTCACAGAAATCACCGCCACTAAACCTTCACGGGCATCATCGCCGGAGGCATCAATATTGGCATCGGCTTTTTTCAGTTTGCCGCTGTTATCCATATAATGCTTTAACGCACGGGTTAATGCGCCACGGAAACCGGCAAGGTGCGTGCCGCCGTCCCGCTGCGGAATATTATTGGTAAAACAATAGACGTTTTCATTGTAACTGTCGTTCCATTGCAACGACACTTCCACACCAATGCCGTCTTTTTCGGTGGACAGATAGAACGGAGTCGGGTGAATATGATTCTTGCCTTCGTTTAAATACTCCACATACGCCCGAATACCACCCTCATATTTGAAATGTTCCTCTTTGCCGCCCCGCTCATCAACCAATTTGATCGACACGCCGGAATTTAAGAATGACAACTCACGCAAACGTTTAGACAGAATTTTGTATTCAAAATCGGTTTTATTTTTGAAAATGTCATAACTCGGCCAAAAACGCACCGTTGTACCGGTTTTCTCCGTTTCGCCAATCACACTGAGCGGTGCGTCGGGTTCGCCTAAAGTGTAAAACTGTTCGTGAACGAGCCCTTCACGGCGAATGGTGAGCTGTAATTTTGACGACAAGGCATTCACCACCGACACCCCCACGCCGTGCAAGCCGCCGGAGACTTTGTAAGAATTGTCGTCAAACTTACCGCCTGCGTGCAGTACCGTCATAATCACTTCCGCCGCCGACACTCCCTCCTCTGGGTGAATGCCGACCGGAATCCCGCGCCCGTCATCTTGCACCGACACCGAATTATCGGAATGAATAGTAACGACAATATCATTACAATGCCCCGCCAATGCCTCGTCAATCGCATTATCCACCACTTCAAACACCATATGGTGCAAGCCCGTGCCGTCATCGGTATCGCCGATATACATTCCCGGCCGTTTTCGTACGGCATCCAACCCACGCAATACCTTAATGCTTGAAGAATCATAGTTAGTTGGTTGATTTTGCTCTGTCATTATAAATTTCCTTTTAACCGATTGATACTTAAAGCCTTTAATCACTACCCGTGTAGAATGTATCGCACAACGCTTGCGTTTTGACGATAAAAACCGCTTTAAACCGCTTTAAGTGGATTTATACTGCTATTTTAGCAGATCCCGTGGGAATTGTCTTTTCTAAGAGAATATCATCATAAACTCGCTGTATTGCAATAACATCATTTCCTGAAATATAAAGCGATTTGCCAGAATACCGGTAAACCGCTTTATAAAAGTAAAAAATACCTGCTTTAGCAAACCAAATCAGGTATCCCGTTAAGAAAAGATGGACTTTCGCCCTACCTTAAACAACTATCTTTAATTAACTATCTATTTAAATGTAATAATATTTTAAAGCAAATTGCTTGCCTAATTATGAGACTGCCCCATTGATTATCTCAAAAAACGCCTAACGCATAATCTAGGTTTAAATAACTATAATATGAAAAACGGTTTAGCTTTAAAAGACTAAACCGTTTTCATTGACCCCAAAAATGATTTCGGGATTAATAGGTATCAACATACAGCACTAGGACTCTGTATGTTATCTAATTGGAAAAGGTACCCTTCCCAATTAGACTATTTACAGCGGGGCTCATAACCCCGCAAAAAGTTTATGAAAGATTAATAAGTCTCCCAATTGATTGGGGCAAGAGAAAGATTATCATCCACATAGACCACATTATTACCAGACTTATAAGCGGTATAACTATGTTCTTGACCATCTAAAGCGATTCCTTTGATATTTTGCAACTTATCAGCATTATCTTTGCTAAAGCCTGAAATATCAATTTTATCGCCTTGATTACCTGAAACATAGAAGACTTTCTTACCATCAACAGATGTACCATTATTCACTAAATCGGATAATGTAATTTTCACATGCTGATTTCCAGGTGCGGTCATATCGACAGCTTCAAATCCTTTAATACCTTCTTCTTTAGCATTAGGACCTTCAGACCTACCATGATGTAGATTAACTTTAGTATTATTACCTTGGATTTGTAACGTATCAAAACCAGCTCCCCCCTCAATAAGAGGCTGAGACCAATATTTGCCACCAATACTCAAATAATCCGGATGATTAGGTTTTAATACATAGTAATTTCCGGTTCCTATCGGCTGTGCATTGTAATTGTGAGTGAGCACAATAACATCATCGCCTGCTCCACCAGTTATATGAACATTTCCTTGTGCATGCGTCGCATCAGGTTGCCCTACTACAATCCGGTCATTGCCATCACCGCCATCAACGATATTAGTCCCAGCAGCCTTAGTCTTAAAGCCAAATCCAGCATTCAGCAAGATATAATCATCCCCACTGCCAGTCCGAATTACAGTATTAGAGATATTTTTACCATTTATAAGAACCTGATCATTACCAGCACCTGTATTAATGTTAATAGATTTAGTACCAGGATTCCCTTCTCTTCCTAGATTGCCCTTAACCTCAATAATATCATTACCATTTCCAGAGGTAATGTTACCATTATTATCTATCCACTGTGTATTCCCAGTTGCTTTTCTCTTAGCACTAGCATCTGGTAACACGTTACCTCTTAAGAAAAGATTAGCTCCAGGGTAAGTAGGTGGTGTATTCGGAGACACATTCTCTGGGTTATTATCAATATCAGTGATAGTTTCATCCACCCCAGCTGGTGGTTTGGCTGTGTTGTCTGTATTCGGTGTTTCCGTAGGCGTTGCAGGTGCAGAAACATCAGGAACAGCAACAGGGCTAATGCCATCGACAATCCCTTGTAACTTATCTTTCTCGGCTTTCGCTGCTGCCGGTTGTTCTGGTAACGCTTTCACCGCTTCGTCCGCTACTTGTTTTAGCGGATCAATTTTAGCATTCGCCGCTTCAATTGCTGCTTTTTCGTCAGCAGTGATCTTACCGTCTGCTTCTGCATCTGCTTTCGCTTTCTCTGCATCCGCTTTCGCTTTCTCTGCCGCTTTCACTTTCTCTGTCGCATCAGCAATCTTCGCATCTACATCATCCGGAATGCCGTTTTTGTTCGCGTCATTCACATTTGGTGAGACTACTGGGTTCACTGCATCAACACGAGCTTGTAAGCCGTCTTTTTCAGCTTTCACTGCTGCCGGTTGCTCTGGTAATGCTTTCACCGCTGCGTCTGCCGCTTGTTTCGCCGGACCAACTTTCTCGTTCGCCGCATCAACCGCTGCTTTCTCTTCCGGTGTAACAATACCGTCTGCTTCTGCATCTGCTTTCGCTTTCTCTGCATCCGCTTTCGCTTTCTCTGCCGCTTTCACTTTCTCTGTCGCATCAGCAATCTTCGCATCTACATCATCTGGTTTACCGTTGCTGTTCGCATCGTTCACCTCTGGTACGGT
>NZ_JWIZ01000045.1 GCF_001038205.1 Muribacter muris
GTTTAAATAACAAGGAGTTTATCAAAAGATGCAGTGGATCACTTTTCGATGATCTTACTGCATCAGCCTGGCGCATTTTTGCATGATCATTAACACGTATGGCATTCATTAGCAAAAAACGTTTGATTACAGCCATAGAAACGTTAGAAGAAATTTTAGAAATAAGGCAAAGGGTGATGACTTCGGAGAATAAAGCCCAAATGGTGTGGATTATCTATGGACTGCTTTCCGAAGATAAAACCGATGATAAAGAAAATAATAAGACTTTCATTGTTCGACTTGCAGAAAAATTAGTAGCGTAACTTATGGATAAACAAGCATTTTTAAATTTAATTGATGATAGTTCTAGTCCTAAAGAACAAAAGCCTAACCAGCTTCCCTCTCAAATTATAAACTATGTTGAAGGTAACGTTATTGGGATTCAGAATAACATTTATCATACAGACATAGATACAAACGAGAATCTAACAGAAGATAATAAACGAGAAATTAGGGCTATGATTGATAAATTTGAAAAGTAGAACAGGCAAAGAGGGGGACAATCGGCAAATGATGACTAAAAGTGATTTAAAACCCTTTTAAACCTATCCAAAGTTATGCAAAAAAAGTTAGGAACCCCATATAAGCTTCAAAAATTAACCCCAAAAGATCATAGACAGTCTACGCTTGCTTATCTATAAAAGTAGTTCACATTTGGAAATATTTGAGGGTAAAATTGAAGTGGACGAAATCGACTTTGATGGCATGCGTAAAGCGTGGAACAACGGGTAAAGCCTCCATGTTCGGGTTTTTCAAGAGAAATGGCAAGATTTATACCGTTGCCATACCGAAAACGCAATCAGCTATCCCACAAAATCAGACACTGCCAATTTAGGCGAGATTTTTAAGAGTATATTAATATGATCTTTCTGCATATGCTCCTATTATTTCTACATGTTTGCAGTGACATAGCTGCCTTAATATTACGCCTATATCTACCAATTTGCCATAAATCGCTTTCCTACGTATTTCAGCATAAACACAATATTACAGTTCCATCTTGTATGTGGTAAACTTGAATCGTCATTGGATACTTGCCATGACTTATCCTCCTATATGTTGAATTTTGGTTGTCAGCCTTATTCATTATAGGAGAGCTTTTTATTTCTACTCAACGCTTAAGCTCTTTGATTCCATACGCAAAGAGTATATTTTTATAGCTAGGTCTTCGTCTAGCTATAATAAAAAAGTTCAGGCAAAGCCTGAACTTTTACGGAGCGGGATAAGCAACTATTTGCCTAAATTATCGAAGAACTTTTTTACACCGTCAAAAAAGCCTTGATGCTTCGGGCGGTGAGTTGCACCGCCCTCTAGACTCTGCTCCAATTGGCGTAACAATTCTTTCTGCTCTTCATTAAGCGAAACCGGCGTTTCAACCACCACTTTACAGATTAAGTCGCCGGCATAACGGCTGCGAGGGCTGGTTACGCCTTTACCTCGCACACGGAACAGTTTGCCCGTTTGTGTTTCCGCAGGGATTTTCAGTTTCAATCTGCCGTCTAATGTCGGGACTTCAATTTCACCGCCCAGTGCTGCCATTGTGAAGCTGATCGGCACCTCGCAGTAAAGATTTGCGCCGTCCCGTTCAAAAATATCGTGATCTTTCACGTGAATAACCACATACAAATCGCCTGCCGGTGCGCCGTTTTCGCCCGCCGCCCCTTCGCCGGATAAACGTAACTGATTGCCAGTATCCACCCCTGCCGGAATGGTAACGGAAAGATTTTTGGTTTTATGCACACGCCCATCACCGTGGCACGATTTACACGGTTTCTCAATTTTTTTACCTGAACCGTGGCAAGTCGGACAGGTTTGCTCGGTCATAAAGAAGCCTTGCTGACGGCGGATTCTGCCCGAACCGTGGCAGCTTGGGCAGCTTTCCACCTTACTGCCGGCTTCCGCCCCTGATCCGTGGCAGCTATCGCATTCGGCAAGGGTTTGCAGGCGAATATCTTTTTTCCCCCCTTTCACCGCTTCTTCAAGGGTGATTTCGAGGGTGTATTGGAGATCGTCCCCTCTCACAACCCGCTGGCGACTGCGTCCGCCACCGCCAAAGCCGCCACCGAACATTTCGCTGAAAATATCTTCAAAACCGCTAAAGCCTCCGAAACCGCCTGCACCACCGCCAAAGCCGCCTTGTTCAAAGGCTTGGTGACCATATTGGTCGTACATCGCTCGTTTTTCGCTATCGCCTAGCACTTCGTAGGCTTCTTTGATTTCTTTAAATTTTTCTTCTGCGTCTTTGCTGCCTTGGTTTTTATCGGGGTGATGCTTTGCCGCCAAGCGTTTATACGCCCGTTTGATTTCCTGCTCGCTCGCCCCTTTGGATAAACCAAGGACTTCGTAATAATCTCGTTTTGACATACATTTTCCGTTTGTAAAAAATTAAGCTGATCTAACCGCTTGTCTATTATCAACAAAAAGGCATTATGGCGATATAAATTTCCACCTTGCCATCCGGATAATATTTCTCGAAATCCACCGTATAAGCCCGCTTAATCAGCCCTTGCTGACTTCGCTGCCAAATATGTTGCCACGTTTGCGCGATATGCTCACGATCAGTGATAAATTTTTCGTAAAGGACAAGATCTTCAATCTCAATGGCAGGTAAGCCATTTTCTGTTGGCGTTTCAACGGCAATGGAGAAATCATATTCTCCACTGTAATCGGATTGGTAGCGATCATAGACCGCATACACTGTTTCCGGTAAACTTTGTTGTGCCGCCCAAAGTTGAGGAATTTTTTCTATCTGCGCATTACTCACTCTTTCTCTAAACAGCGGATAAAGTGTGAGAGTCAACATCATATGGTTTTCCCTATCATTTTCTTGTAAGAGGAATGGCAAGAAGTACGCCTAAACCAAACCCAGTTGGTAGCCCGATAAAGAGGTTAAACTCATCTGTTTGAATAATACCTGTACCGATATGTAGTGCAACACTAATAATGTAACGGAAAATAAAAATAAACAGATAGAGTCCAAGGGGAATATAGCTGCCTTTTTGATACCATTGCCCATTTTGTTGAATAAGCAGAGGATTTTGTTTCCATAAAACATAGCCTAACAGCAGCCCTACCACGATGCCTGCAATCAATCCAAAGTATGCCAGCATAGGAGAAACAGCAGAGAGCATCATCTGAATGGTTAATCCAAGAAAGATCACTGGGGCAATAAAGAACCTTGCAAGATGAATTTGCCGCGTTTTGCTTTGTATGCCACCGTAATACAGCAAAAAAACCAAAATAATCCAGACATAGATCGGTGTATTTTGAATAAAAGCCATATATCCCCTTTGGGTTTAATTGATGCACGGCTATAGACGAAAAGGGCGTATTGCTACGCCCTCGGATTCGTTATTTGTTATCCTTCACTTCTTCAAACTCGGCATCAACCACACCGTCATCTTTCGGTTGGCTTTGTTGAGCTTGTTGCTGACCGGCTTGTGCCTGTGCTTGTGCGGCTTGAAGTAGCGGTTCGGACGCTTTTACCACCGCTTCGATTTTCGCTTCGATATCCGCTTTATCTTCGCCTTTTGCAGATTTTTCAAGATCTGCGACCGCTTGTTCGATCTTCGCTTTGTCGTCTGCGCTTAAGCTCTCGCCTGCTTCAGCGATTTGTTTACGGGTTGAATGAACAATCGCATCGGCTTGGTTGCGGGTTTGCACTAATTCTTCAAACTTACGGTCTGCTTCGGCGTTTGCTTCCGCATCACGCACCATTTGCTCAACTTCCGCATCGCTTAGACCAGAAGAAGCTTTGATAGTGATTTTTTGCTCTTTACCGGTATTTTTATCTTTTGCAGATACGTGCAAGATACCGTCTGCGTCAATATCGAACGTTACTTCGATTTGCGGCATACCACGCGGTGCCGGTTGAATACCGTCAAGGTTGAACTGACCGAGTGATTTGTTATCGCTCGCCCGTTTACGTTCACCTTGTAAAACGTGGATCGTAACCGCACTTTGGTTATCTTCCGCTGTCGAGAATACTTGGCTGTGCTTAGTCGGGATCGTGGTGTTTTTCTCGATCAATTTCGTCATCACACTGCCCATTGTTTCGATACCCAATGAAAGTGGGGTAACGTCTAACAATAACACGTCTGTTACATCGCCCGCTAACACACCGCCTTGTACCGCCGCACCGATTGCCACCGCTTCATCAGGGTTGACGTCCTTACGAGGCTCTTTACCGAAGAACTCCGCCACTTTTTGCTGTACTAACGGCATACGGGTTTGTCCGCCGACTAAAATCACGTCATTGATTTCAGACACGCTTAAACCGGCATCATTTAACGCCACTTTCACCGGCTCAAGCGAGCGAGCCACTAAATCTTCTACCAGCGCTTCTAATTTCGCACGGGTAACGGTAATCACTAAGTGTTTCGGACCGGTTGCATCAGCGGTAATGTACGGTAAGTTTACTTCGGTAGATTGCGCAGAAGATAGTTCGATCTTCGCTTTTTCCGCCGCTTCTTTCACACGCTGCATCGCCATTGAGTCGTTGCGTAAATCAATGCCTTGCTCTTTTTTGAATTCATCAACAAGGTAGTTGATTAAACGGTTGTCAAAGTCCTCACCGCCTAAGTGAGTATCGCCGTTGGTTGCACGCACTTCAAAGGTTTGTTCGCCGTCAAAGTTGTCGATCTCAATGATAGACAAGTCGAACGTACCGCCCCCTAAGTCATAAACAGCGATGATTTGGTTCTCTTTTTTAGAGTCTAAACCGTAAGCTAAGGCTGCTGCGGTCGGTTCGTTGATGATACGTTTAACTTCTAAGCCTGCGATACGCCCCGCATCTTTAGTTGCTTGACGTTGTGCATCGTTAAAGTATGCCGGCACGGTAATCACCGCTTCGGTAACGATTTCGCCCAAGAAATCTTCCGCCGTTTTCTTCATTTTCTTCAACACTTCAGCCGAGATTTGCGGTGGTGCCATTTTTTCATCTTTAACATTGACCCACGCATCCCCGTTGTCCGCTTTTACGATTTCAAACGGCATAATATTCACATCACGTTGAACTTCTTGGTCTTCAAAGCGGCGACCGATTAAACGTTTAATCGCAAATAACGTATTTTTCGGGTTGGTGATCGCCTGACGTTTTGCCGGCTGACCGACTAGAGTTTCTTTATCAGTGTAAGCAATGATTGACGGGGTCGTTCTTGCCCCTTCCGCATTTTCAATCACACGCGGTTTATCGCCGTCCATTACCGCCACACAAGAGTTGGTTGTCCCTAAGTCAATACCAATGATTTTTCCCATTTTAAATTCTCCGATAATAAATTTGGTTATGTTCAAGTTAGCCGTAAGATTGTGCTTTTTCGCCACTTTTCAAGGGCAACTTGATCTTATTTAAACAGAAACGGGATCGCATTTCCCGTTCAGACGGCACAATAAATAGGGATAAAATTTCAGGCTTCAAGGGAAAGGGCAAAAATTTTTCACTCATTCGCTAAAAATGCTGATGAACAAGGCAACATCTGCCAGCCAAATAACAAAAAAGCCATATTTATCGCTAAATATGGCTTGAAATAAAGGGGAAAAATTAGGCTTTCGCTTTTTCCGCCGCTTTTACAATCACTGCAAACGCCGGGGCTTTAAGTGATGCGCCGCCGACTAATGCGCCGTCAATGTCCGGCTGGGTGAACAATTCCGCCGCATTCGCATCATTGACCGAACCGCCATACTGAATAATCACTTGATCTGCCACCGCTTGAGAGTGTTTTGCAATATGACCACGGATAAAAGCGTGTACCGCTTGCGCTTGTGCCGGGGTTGCCGATTTGCCCGTACCGATCGCCCAAACCGGTTCATAAGCGATCACCGCACCGTTAAAGGCGTCTGCCCCTAAGGTGTTTAACACCGCATCTAATTGTTTTGCACACACAGCTTCCGTTTGACCCGCTTCATTTTCCGCTTCGGTTTCGCCGATACATAATACCGGCACTAAGTCTGCCTGTTTTAATGCAGCAAATTTTTTCGCAATAAATTCATCGCTCTCTTTATGGTAAGTGCGGCGTTCGGAATGCCCGATAATAATGTATTTTGCCCCGAAATCTTTTAGCATTTCAGTAGAAATATCGCCGGTAAACGCCCCGCTGACATTCACATCAACATTTTGTGAACCTAATGCAATGATTTGTTTGGTTTGGCAGCTGCATTCACAGCTATTTAATGCCGCTTCCGCTTCGGCAAGATACATTACCGGCGGTGCAATTGCGACATCACAACCGGTTACGCCATCAAGCTCACGCTTTAACTCTTCCACCAACGCTTTGGTGAAGGCTTTGCTACCGTTTAATTTCCAGTTACCCATTACAAGTGGACGACGTGCCATTTTAGTTTCTCCATAATCAAATATAAAAAATAAAACCAGATGCACTATACCAAATTTTGCGCCCGATTTTGATGCTTTTGCGCAAAATATTGTGATTTAATCCTCATTTGGCGGCGGAATTTACTTAGGCTGAAATTCGCCCGCCAAAATTCAGGTATAATGCCTGCCTTGGCTTAAACCGACACTGCGGTGTCCTTGGTGATGAATAAAATGAACCGACTTCCCTATTTATTTGGCGAACCGCAACAAGCGGGCAGATTAAAGGCAGAATTTGCAGACTTTATCGTAACAGAAGAGCTGGGCTACGAGCTGTCCGGCGACGGTGAATTTGTGGCGGTAAAGGTACGTAAAACCAATGCCAATACCCTATTTGTCGGCGAAAAGTTAGCGGATTTTGTCGGTATTTCGGCAAAAAATATGAGCTATGTCGGCTTAAAAGATCGGCACGCCGTTACAGAACAGTGGTTTTGCCTGCACCTTGCCGGCAAAGAAACGCCCGACTTCAGCACTTTTCAGCTTGACGGTGTTGAAATTTTAGCCGTTACCCGCCACAACCGCAAAATACGCATCGGCAGTCTGGCAGGCAACCATTTTGAGCTGTTACTGCGGGACATTCACCAAACGGACGAGCTGAATGCCCGTTTAAACCAACTGCAAGCGGTCGGTTTTCCCAATTATTTTACCGAACAACGTTTCGGGCGGGACGGGCATAACCTCACCCAAGCACAACGTTGGGCAAAGGGTGAAATTCAGGTCAAAGATCGCAAAAAACGCAGTTTTTACCTCTCCGCCGCCCGCAGCGAAATATTTAATTTAGTGGTAGCGGATCGCATTCAGGCAGGCTTGATTGATCAAGTGTTTGAACACGATATTGTGCAACTTGCCGGCTCGCACAGTTGGTTTGTGGCACAATCCGCCGATTTGAGCAACCTCAACACGCGGTTAGATGAGGGCGATATTTTGCTGACTGCCCCACTGGTGGGCGAAGATTCCCTTAATCAAACGCTATTTGAAAGGGAACAGCACATCATCAGCACACATACGGATTTAATCAAACTTGCCACGCAAGAACGGATGAAATCCGCCCGCCGCCCAATGCTTGCCAAACCGCAGCAATTTAAGTGGCAGTTTGAACCGGCGGGCTTACGGCTCAGCTTTTTCCTTGATGCCGGCAGCTATGCCACCGCTTTAGTGCGAGAGTTGATGTTAGTCGATGATAACGGCTAAACCTTTTGGCAAAAAAGAGGTCGAAAGAGAGGGCTTGCTTGCTATATACATAGACTATATACTTTTTATATTGCATCTCTAGGGAGATTAAAATGGAAGCATCTGTCTTTATTACAAATCGTACTCAAGCGGTGCGTTTACCGGCAACAATGCGGTTTGATGAGCATATCAAAAAAGTGAATATCCGTATTGTCGGCAAAGATCGTATTCTTAGCCCGACTGAACATAGTTGGGACAGCTTTTTTCTTGCCGAGCAAAATGTCAGCGATGATTTTCTGAATGAACGGGAGCGCTCTATTCAAACGGAAAGGGAAGAGTTTTGATGCTGAAATATATGCTTGATACCAACATTGTCATTTATGTGATCAAACGCCGCCCGTTGAGTGTCTTGGAAAAATTTAACCAACACGCAAATCAACTTTGCGTCAGCAGTATTACCGCCGCAGAACTTTATTACGGCGCAGAAAAAAGTCAATTCCCAGAGCGAAATATGAGCGTAATAGAAGATTTCCTCTCTCGCCTGACACTGCTAAATTATGAAGCCAAAGCGGCAGCACATTTCGGGCAGATCAAAGCAGCGCTTATCAAACAAGGCAAGATCATTGGTGAAAACGACCTACATATTGCCGGACATTGCCGCAGTGAAGGACTTATATTAGTCACCAATAATCTGCGTGAATTTGAGCGAGTCGAAGGACTACGCTTAGAAAATTGGCTATAACACAATAACCTATCTTTATCCAAAAAGGACAAAATGAATATTTTAATGAGTAATGATGACGGCTTTCACGCTACGGGCATTCAAATTTTAGCTAAAACCCTGCGGGAAGCCGGTCATAATGTTACGGTGGTTGCACCCGATCGCAATCGCAGTGCGGCGTCTAGCTGCTTAACCTTGGTTGATCCGCTACGGGTGTTCCGCTTTGAGAACGGCGATTACACCATCATTGCCGGCACGCCCGCCGATTGTGTCCACTTAGCGTTAAACGGTTTGCTGGATACCCCCTTTGATTTAGTGGTTTCTGGTATCAATCACGGCGCAAATTTAGGTGATGATGTGGTCTATTCCGGCACGGTTGCCGCCGCTTTGGAAGGTCGCCACTTGCATTTGCCTTCACTCGCCGTTTCACTGGTCGGGCAGCACGGGGCAAGCTATTTAGCGGGCGAATGCCACTTTGACACCGCTGCCCAAGCGGTACTGGCTATCTTGCCTAAAATCCAAGCCGGTTTACTGCCGGCGCAGCATATTTTGAATATCAATGTGCCGAATTTACCCTATTCACAATTAAAAGGGATGCAGATTACCCGCTTGGGCAGACGCTCACCGGCAGCACAGATCGTAAAACAACAAGATCCGCGCGGTTCAACCGTGTATTGGATCGGCGAGAACGGCAAACCGGTTGAAGCGGGTGAAGGCACTGATTTCTACGCCATTGAGCACGGTTATGTGTCGATCACCCCATTACAAGCGGATATGACCGCCCACACCTCACTCAATGCACTCAATAAGGCGTTCCAATGAAACTGTTCGGCACAATTTATGACAAAACAATGGAATGGTCAAAACACCGCTTTGCCGGATTTTGGCTGAGTTTAGTCAGCTTTATTGAAGCTATCTTTTTCCCGATTCCGCCCGATGTAATGCTGATACCAATGTCAATGAGTAAACCGCATTTAGCCGTCCGTTATGCCGTTTATACTACGCTGGCGTCCGTACTTGGCGGGATTATCGGCTACGGCATCGGCTATTTTGCGTTTGATTGGGTCAAAGAGATCATCACCAACTGGGGAATGCAGGCAAATTTCGATAAAGCAATGAATTGGTTTGAAACCTGGGGCGTGGCGATAGTTTTTTTAGCCGGCTTCTCGCCAATTCCTTATAAAGTGTTTACAATCTGCGCAGGGGTAATGCAAATGACATTTCTCCCCTTTGTGATAACTGCGGCGGTTTCCCGTTTTGCCCGTTTCTATCTCGTGGCAAAACTCTCTGCGTGGGGCGGGGAGAAATATGCCGATAAAATCCGCCGTTCGATTGAAATCATTGGGTGGGCAACTGTTGCCTTAGCAGTGGTCGCTTACTTCGTTTATACCTTAACTAAGTAGAGTTCTATTATGAAAAAGTCATTGATTTTATTTCCATTTTTCGCCTTCGCTTTAGCCGGCTGCCAATCTAACTCCAGCGCTGAAAACAGCAGCGCCGAAATTAGCGAAGCGAATACCGCTTGGCAAACCGAGGTTCAGCCGACTGAAATGCCAAGCACAATGAATCAGCCAACCTACGGTGCTAACACGTCATATCCGCAGCCGCAACCTTTACCGCAACCAAGCTATAACGGGCAAACGGAGATGGTCGGTAACTGCCAAGTGGTGCGTGAAGGCACGACACCGGTTTACAGCCAAATCCAAAAAGGCTGCTATACCGGTGCGACTTATACGGTCGGCAAACAAGACACCCTATTTCTCATCTCTTATTTGGCAGGTAAAGAGGTCAATGAAGTTGCGCGCCTAAACGATCTGCGTGTACCGTATCAATTAAAAGTCGGTCAAGTGCTGCGTTTAAAATAATGTTGCAATAAATCCCGCACAACCGACCGCTTGCAAACATAGGATAACCAATGAAGAAATCATTTTTACTTTTACCCCTTGCCAGTTTGATTTTAACCGCTTGCGGTTCAAACACGCCGGCACCGGTCGTTACCGCCGATGACGGAGAACTACCGCCGGGCGTAATGCAACCTGTCGCCGGTACAGGAGCAACCCACCAAAGTTACGGTTGGCAAAACGAGGTGGAAACCACGCCAATGCCTAACACAATGCCGACTTATACACCACCACAACCGGTTTACCAGCCTGAGCCGGTCAGCACTCCTCAACCGGTTCAACCTGCACCACAGCCCGTTGCCAAACCCAAACCGGTAGTGAAAAAACCTGTGCCGCAGGATTTCACCATTCCCCGCGACGAAAACAATGCACCGATTTACAGCCAAATCGACAAGGGATTTTATAACGGCGAGAGCTACACCGTCCGCAAAGGCGATACAATGTTTCTCATCGCTTACATTGCGGGCAAAGATGTGAAAGAAGTGGCGGCGCTAAACAATATGAGCGAGCCGTATCAGCTACGGGTCGGGCAAACGTTAAAATTAAGCAAGGCATCACCGAAGCCGCAGCCAACCGCTCAAGTGCAAGCCGAGCCACAACCGGCACAAAAACCGATTGAGCCAGAAGTTACTTATACCCAAGCGGCAAACGGCACAGCGTACGGCTCTGACGGTACAGTTACCGGCCCGGTCAAAGCCGGCACGAGCAGCACGCCGCCAGTACCCCGCCCAGTTGTTACTGCCTCTGTTGGCACGACATCGAGCGTAACCGCCACAACAGGCGGCGTTCGGGCAAGCAGCGGACGTGATTATAGCCCTGCTCCTGCGGTTTCTTCTCTCAAATGGCAGTGGCCGACAGAAGGTCGGGTGATTTCCGGTTTCTCCTCTTCAGAAGGCGGAAATAAAGGCTTAGATATCGCAGGCAGCAAAGGGCAAGCGGTCAAAGCAGCAGCAGCCGGCCGTGTGGTATATGCGGGCAATGCGTTGCAAGGCTACGGAAACCTGATCATTATTAAACATAACGATGATTTCTTGAGCGCTTACGCACACAACGACAAAATCAAAGTGGACGAGCAAGATAAGGTGAAAGCCGGCGAAACGATTGCGACCCTAGGCAGCACCGGCACTAACAGCAACAAACTGCACTTTGAAATCCGTTATCAAGGCAAATCGGTCGATCCGGCACGTTATTTGCCGAGACGCTAACAATTATTGGAACGCCACATTGGTGTCCCACAAAATAAACGCATAATGCGATTAAATGGACAGCTCCAATGCTGGTATCAAGATCGCTTTTTGCGTTTGCAAAAAAATTGACTAAACCGGCCGCTTATGAACGCACATTGTGCGTTCTCTTTTTTAGGATAGAAAAATGACGACAAACTGCCCGTGGCCCGGCGATGATCCGCTTTATTTGGCATATCACGATAACGAGTGGGGCAAGCCACAATACGATAGCCATAAATTGTTTGAACAGATTTGTTTGGAAGGTCAGCAAGCGGGGCTATCTTGGATCACGATTTTACGCAAACGGGAACATTACCGCCAAGCCTTTCACCACTTTGATCCGCATAAGATTGCGGAGATGACAGACGCCGATCTCGATCGTTTAATGCAAAACCCGCATCTGATCCGACACCGCGCCAAGCTGGAGGCAATCGTAAAAAACGCCAAAGCCTATTTGGCAATGATCGCTGCCGGCGAAGATTTCAGCCATTTTATTTGGTCGTTCGTCAATCATCGGGTACAACGTAATGACGTACCGAGCTTGGAAACAGTGCCGAGTAAAACCGCAGTGTCCACCGCAATGTCGAAAGCGCTGAAAAAACGGGGCTTTGTCTTTATCGGCGAAACCACTTGCTACGCCTTTATGCAATCAATGGGCTTAGTGGACGATCACCTCAATCAGTGTGCGTGCAAAACGCCTTTGCAAAAAAGCGATGAAAACTGACCGCTTGCAGATCCTATTTGCCCACAATGATGAAGCATTACCGCCCGCTTTTTCACCTACGCCACCGCCTCACCTCTCAGCACGGCTACTGCGTAAATGGAAAAGCCGCCGCACGGCGCACTTTTTGTTGAACAGGTTATTGCAACAAAGCGGGCTTGATCCTGATCTGCTCAAGGATATGCAACGTACCATCAGCGATCGCCCCTATCTCGATCACGATCGGCTCGATTTTAATATCAGCCATTCCGGTGATTGGGTGGCGGTGATTTTCTCTCTCTCGCAGCCTAAACGGGCGGTCGGCATTGATATTGAACACCCGCAAAAAGTACGGCGTTACCGAGATCTGTTCCGCTATTTTGCCGCCGAAAGTGAAATCGCAGAGATTGAAAATGGCAATATTTTGCCGCAATTAGACCGCTTGTCTAGCCGTTTCTACTTGAGCTGGTGCTTGCGTGAAGCCGTACTCAAATCGCAGGGGGTCGGTATTGTCAAATTATCGGAAGTTCGGCACTCTTTGGCACAGCAGCGGATTTTTTCCGCCCACTGCCCAAAGGGTGAATTGCATTTTTACCATCAGTTACCTTTCTACCTTGCCTACTTTTTTGAGCAGTCGGGTTTTATGCTATCATCACCGACACTCGCCCAGTGGCAAAACGGGCAAATTGTGCCCATTCAGTATTCACCCATTATCTATCAGGTAAATTAGTTAATGACACCGTTTCCTTCTCACTCAACCCATTCCCGCTTTGGAAAATGGATTTCCGAGATTTTTCAATGGATTCTCAATCTTTCACTGCTTGCGGCAGGGGTGATCTTAGCCTATGCCCTCTTTTCAGAAGCAGCCTCTTTGGTTGAACTACTGCTTAGCCATAGCGAAAAATTTCAAATTGTTGAAAAATTGTGGTCTTTTTTCTGTATTTTGAGTTTTTGGCACTGATCGTTCAGTATTTCAAATATAATTACCATTTTCCGCTACTCTATTTTCTCTATATCGGCATCACTGCAATGGTGCGTTTGATTATTGTCGATCACTCTAATGCCGTGCATACATTGCTGTTTGCACTCGCCATTTTGGTGATGATCATTGCACTTTATATCGTTCACACCGAACGTTTACATAAAAGTTAAGGATTATTTATGCAGCCTACTATCCAACAATTTTCCCGTCAGGATCTCCACGTTGAGCGGGAAGAAACCGTCTATCAAGGGCATTTTCAACTGAAAAAAATCTATTTTCGCCACAAACTGTTTTCCGGCGGAATAAGCGGTGAAGTGGTGCGGGAATTATTAGTCAAAGGCGCTGCTTCTGCCGTGATTGCTTATGACCCCGTACAAGATAGCGTAGTCTTGGTGGAACAAGTGCGAATTGGTGCTTACGATCGGAACAGCAATTCATCGCCGTGGTTGGTTGAGTTAATCGCCGGTATGATCGATACCGATGAAACGCCGGAACAGGTCGCTATCCGTGAAAGCCAAGAGGAAGCGGGGCTGACTATCAACCATTTGGAGCACGCCTTGAGTGTGTGGGATAGCCCCGGCGGTACGGTAGAGCGGCTACATCTCTTTTTAGGCTTGGTCGATTGCCGTCAAGTCGGCGGTATTTACGGATTAGCCGAGGAAAATGAAGATATTTTGGTACACGTTGTCAGCCGTGAACAAGCCTATCAGTGGGTTGAACAGGGCAAAATTGATAATGTTATTGCCGTACTGGGCTTGCAATGGCTACAACTAAATTATCAAAAATACCAATCAAACTCGTAAAATAAACCGCCCCTGACTGTAAAAATTAGGGGCGATCTTACCGCTTGCACTGCTTAGAAACGTTTAATATCAAACTCTTTTTGCAGTTGCTCAATGTTGGTGATCTTTTCAAAGCCTTTCAGCTCTGCCGCTTGATTAATTTTGCTGTTGCTGCCGATAGCTTGACTGGCAAACACAAGCCCTTTTTGATCGATTACTGCATTGCGATAAAAATCAATCAGATCCTGCTTATTCAGCTGTTCAACCTGTGCAATAATTCTGGCTTTGAGATCAAATTGCGTGTTGCTTCGGATAAAATCCGTGTTAAATCTAGCAAACTCTTGCGAAAGGGATTCCGGTTTATGCCGTAAAATTTCCAAGAGGCTCGCGCGGTATTTCTCAAACTCCGGCTCTGACATTTTTTGCAATTTCGCCAATGTCTCAGCAAAAAAACGTTGGTTATGTTGCATAATTTGCTGCGGCGATGCCGTTGGGCTTTGCACCAAAAAGAGTAAACCGGATGTTTTACCGATAAGTGCATCCGTAGCAGATACAACATAGCCTAGCTGTTTATCGGTACGCAAATCATCAAAATACCAGCGACCAATAATATCTTTCAGCAACATTGCACGGCTTAGCCCTTCCAATTCACCATAACCTTTTGCAAAAAAGGCGATACTCAAGCCGTTATCTTCGTGGGGAATGCTTTGAATATAGTTGAGTTTACGCTCGCTATCGTTAATATCCACATAACGTCCGGTATTCAACGCCGATTGATTATTTTTAATCACGGAAGACATATCCGCAGTAATCGCTTTTACCTGCTGATCGGATAAATTACCAACGGACAAGACCCTTGCTCCCGTCATTTGGGTCAAAAAGCGGGTACGGATCTGCTCAATATCCGCCAGTTGAATTTGCTCGACCATTTTACGTTGCTGCTCAACGCTATAATAAGGATAGTCGGCAAAATCGGATATTGCCCGATTTGCTTGACGCAACGCATTGTCTTTCACAAGCCGATCCAGCCCCTCAAGATAACGCTGTTTCCCCTGTGCTAACACGCTCTGTTTCAACTCAAAACGGCTGAAACTTGATACCACGTCTTTGACTAATTTTGCCAGATGCTGCGTATAACCTTCCACTTGAAGTGTTAAAGCATTATGATTGCCCGACCACGCCATCTCCATACCGGCAACGGCAGCTTGGAAGGCTAATTGGGGTTGATCCAACGTATACATATAGCTTAGCAATTCCGCGCTCACTGCCTGTTTAAGATCATCTTTCTCAGGCAAAATCATAAAATTCAGCGCGATTTTTGCCTTAGGCTCTTCGGCAAAGTAGTGGCTTGGCATCGCATAAATTTCTAACCCTTGTTGTTGCACAATTTGCGCCGGCTTTATACGACTACGATCAACGGGATTAAGCGAAAAATTCGTGGCGAAATAGGGATTAAGTGCCGGTAATTTCAGGGTCGGATTTTGGCTGAAATCCAAATATTTTGCCTTTTGTGCGGCGGTTAATTTAGCAATCGCATAAGGCGCTTCAAAATATTGGGTTTTCTTATCCGTTTTCGCCTTATCATCTATCAATAAAATACGCACATTATCAATATTCATTAAATCTAATTTGGCTTTTATTGCATTTTCATCCATTTTATCCGCAATATAGCTTTGATCGATAATATGCGCCAACGGATAATCAATCATTTGATTGACTAGGCCTGCGACATAACCGCCCCCCTTTACAATTTCTAAATGCTGAAATTCTTGGCTAAGGCTCTCTTTTAATTCGTTAAAATAGCTTGGTTGAATCCCTGCCTTTTTAATCGCTTCAATTTGTTGGAAAACCAGTGAAATAATTTTATCTTTTTCGGCTAAACCTTTATCCGTAAGTGCAATATTAAAGGAAAAACTACCCCGATTACGAGTAATATCCGACTCATAATTTGCAGAAATACCACTATCGGATAATCCCTGTTTAATTAAATAATCGGATAATGTTCCCTCGGTATTATTTTCAAAAACATAAGATAAATATTCCCCTGTTTTTGATTGAAATGCGGCTTTATCTTCCGGCATATCAAAAGAGAGGGATAATGTTTTATTTGGCTTAATCGGTTTATAATGAATAAAGACGCTTTTATCGTCTTCTCTTAGGAAAGGAATATCGACTTTCGGCGGGGTAATGTGTTTATTTTCCACCAATCCTAACGTTTTTTCGGCTAATTTTGCTAATTTTTCAATCGGTTGATTAGAATATAATACCGCTTTCATTATATTTGCCGAATAATATTGCTGATAAAATTTCACTAATTCATCTTGTAATTTACTGCCTTTTTTATCGGACAATGTTGTATGATTACCGACCGCAAATTTCGTTATTGGGTGAGCAGGGTTTGCAGTGGCTAAAGTAACATCTCGCACTAAAAATCCATCATTAGATTTCGCTCTCACCATTTCGGCATTAACGGCATCGATCTCTTTTTTCGCATTTTCTTCCGATAATAACGGCTGTGCCATTGTATCGGCAAAGCGAGTTACCGCTTCATCAAACGCACTGTGCTTCACTTCCAAATAATACACCGTGCGATCAGGCGCGGTATAGGCGTTATTGTAGCCTCCGTTTTTTGTCAGGAAGTTATCCAAGCTATTGGTTTCAGGGAAATTTTTCGACCCCATTAAAATCATATGCTCCAAGTAGTGAGCTAGCCCTTGCTGCTGAATAGGGTTATCCATCGAACCAATCGGCAAGCCGACAGACAATAACGATTGGTTCGCCTTTTCATCCGAAACTAACAAGACTTCCATTCCGTTGGCGAGTTTAATCGCTTGATAAATCGCTTTATCGGTCGGGCTTTTATTGATCGTGGTTTTAATCACTTCAAAGCCTTTAGGCTGTGTCATTACCATATTGTAAGCGGTGTGATCTGCCTGATTTTCTGCAAAAATCGGGCTTGAATATAACAGACCGCATACCAATAGTGCGGATAAGCTATAACGAAGTAACGGTTTTCTCATTATTCTTCCTCCTCAATGAAATGTTGAATCATTGGTGCAAACCAGTTAAACGTCCGTTGGTGAATGGCTTCCCAGTTTAAATCGGCGGTTTGCGCAAATACTCGGTCTAAATAAGGACTTTGTATTAACTCTGTCGCCGTTTGACAATAATATGCTGGCGAAGTTTCTGCTGTATAATCTTGAATATAGCGGCAAATATGTTTTGTGATTGCCCATTTTAATGTGTGGAAACTGGCTAAATAATCTTGAATATATATGTCTAATAATAACGCCGCATTTGCCTTTGAAATCGGTGTAAAAGTGATTGATTTTACTTCACTATCCTCTAAATAATAAAATTTGAACGTTGAAAACGGAATATCCGAAACAATCATCACTAAATAATAAATCCAACAGTGAATAAGATCTTTATCCCTTAATTTCCCAACTCGCCATTGAATAAAATCCTGCCCGAATAATCCCTCAATATTACCAACTAACTTAACCTTATCCGAAATAATATCGATCTCCGCTTCAATTTCAATGATGTTATTCTGCTCTATCTGATAATTTTTTAATACTTCTTGTAGCATCGAAACAGCTTTCTTTAATTCTAATTCCGCCATTACACCAAACGCATTTATCGGTAATTTTCCTTTTAAGGTTTCATTTTTAAAAAAATGATCGACTTCATCGGAATGAAGATTAACAATCTCATCAAGTAACTGGTAACGTTCTAAATGAGAAAGGCTAAATATTTCCGTTTCATCAATGGATTCATCATAATTTTCAAATTTAACCCCCAGTTGATGATGAAAAAAATACTTTAACGGATCTTGGATATAATGAATTAAATCCGTCATATCAATCTCTGATAAAGTCTGTTGTTGATGAATAGCCGTTAAAAACGGTTTGCTCTGGTGATATTTTTGCTTTATTTCTAGCCATTCTTGGTCATAAGAAATATAATCTGCCTGATAATACTTTTGGCTAAAGACTGTCATCGGATGATTTATTGGCTGAATATGATTTTCTATCAGGTTTTGATTGATATAATCCATCAATTGAGAAACCAATAAAGAAGGTAATTTTGCATTATTATCCGTTAAAGACTGCCCAAGATAGCTCACATAAAAAATAGATTGTGCTGACAGCAACGCTTCAAGGAATAAATAACGATCATCATCTCGCCTTGCTCTATCACCGATAATTGGTGCATATTGCATTAAATCAAAAGGATTAGGGTTCTGTTGGCGGGGAAACTCTCCCTCATTCATTCCCAATAAACAGACGACTTTAAAAGGAATAGCACGCATTGGTAATAACGTACAAAAATTCACTTTACCCGATAGGAAATTCAAGTTACTGCGCTGCTCATTTAATTCTGCTTCCATTAGTTGCTGAATAACACCGATCTCAATCTCTTCAGTAAAATTCACATTTGAAATATGTTGAATAATATTCTCGACCGCATTATTTAAAGTTAAAATAATATCCAGATTTTCTTCATCTTCTTGATAAAATAAGGCGATAATTTCCGTAAGTTTACGCTGCCAATTATCTGCGGTTTGCGCTTTTTGAATAAAAGTGAACCAAGCAGTCAGATCATCAATAAACTTTGCAAGTTTTCCGGCAATTTCGGCAGATAATCCGTAACTTTCGTTAAATGCAAGCGTATTTTGCCAGCTATTATGCTCTTCTTTTAAACTACTTCCCAGTAACAAACGATCTAGACCATTTTGCCACGAATTATAATTTAGCCAATCAAAGGATTGCATATTCAACCCGGAACGAATACCGGCATTCCTAATCCATTGACGTAATGTCATATATTGTTCATTCGTAATAAGATATTTATTCTGAATAGCTTTGACATTTAATAGATCTAAAATATCTTCCGCAATAAATCGATTCTCTTTTAAAGATAATAATGTGAAAAAACTTTTTATAATCGGATCAATATAACTTATTTTTTGATCGGATAAACTAAACGGAATAAATCGGCTATCATTTCGATTATACTCATCTCTTTTTGTATAACGAGAAAAAACAGCTTCAATATAGGGGGCATAGCTATCAATATCCGGCGACATTACAATAATATCTTTAGGCGATAAATCGGGATCGGCTTCAAATAAATTTAACAGTTGATTATGCAACACTTCAATTTCCCGCATTTTACTATGACAAGAATGAATTTGTATTGACTTATCTGATTTATCTAAGCTAAATTGCGATTTCTGTTCAAAATTTAAAATCGCACTTTTTATTTGATTTAAGAGTAGATGGCTATTAGGGTAATCCGTATAAAAATCAACGGATTGAATATCTGCCTCAAGCAATAAATTCAGAAATTCCTTACCTTGCTTCCCCCAAGCCGATAATAATTTATTCCCTTGATGTTGATATAAATCTGCTAAATCAGATGATGAAAGCTGTTGTTTTAATGCTAATTTCTCAATTAATTTTGCTTCTTGATTATTTCCCCAATAATATTGGCTCGGGTTAGTAAAAAATAAATGGATATGGCAATATTGACTCAATTTATGCAAGAGTAAAAAATAACTGTTTGGTAATGATGAAATGCCAAAAATAAAAATACGCTTAGGTAATTTAAGTTTCTCCTCTGCACTTAAATTATCCAACTTATCAAAATAGCGTTGCTGTAAATAGGCTCGATGGGACGTATTAAACAATATTTCACTGGTTTCACTTTTTATCTCATCAATCAATTTAACCCATAGAAAACTCTGCCACTCAATAATAGCAAAAATATCGTTCTCCTCTTTTTTCTTAAAAGAAGGTTTATTTAATATAATATCCTTAACGGTATTTAGATTACCCTTTTCCCATTCAATCAGCCATTCGGGGCGATATACGAGATATTGGTCGAATAAATCCGCAATTTTTGTACAAAGTTGATATAATTTTAGCTGATCCGCTCCATTCAAATAATGCTTTAAAGGTGCAAAACATTGATTATCTAAATATTGCGGTATTAAACGCATCAAACGCCATAACATTGAATGGAGATCAAAGCTGTTTTCTTTAGGTAATTCCGGAAAAAGTAAGCGGTATTGTTGCCATAGAAACGTGGTCGGATAAGGAAATTGAAAATGCGCCGCAACACCGAGATCGCTGGAAAGCTGCATCTGTAGCCACTGCGCCATTCCCGTACTCTGTACAAGGATTGTTTCCTGCTCAAACGGATTTGGGTTAGGGTCATTTCTAATAATATTGACCAGTAAGTCTTTCTGATTTTCTAGCTGATTTGCATAATATACCGTAAACATAGCATCTCTCCTTCCAAGAAGAGTGCTATTCTACCCTGTTTATTTTACTTTTCCGATCACAATCTCACCCAAAGGAAAGCTCACCTTTACCCCCTGTTCCGTACATAGCACACGGAAAGAAATATTATTTTGGCTAATTTGATTATCGCAAGATACGCCTGCCATTTTCAAAGCGATTTGGTTTTCGGCTATTTGTAATGCCTGCTTTTTTTGAAATAAAAACAGATTTTGATTCAGTTGCTCGGCTTGCCACTTCATATACATTAGCATAATCAAGCTAAATAGTGCTATTGCCGTCAATAAACTGATAAATGTTTCTGCCTTAATTAGATTTTTCATTATTTAATATATTCCGAGAATGAGGTAAATATTGCCAATAGGAATATTTTTCCTTCAAATTTTTAATCACCTCACTTTGATAAGTAATATAGCGATTTTTACTCTCATTAGGATATGAAGAATATAATACGCCATAAAATTTCGCCCCAAATTTAAGCTCAAAGTAATGATGAGTAATGATAATACCGTAAAAATCTTGCTCTAATTTCCCCGATATCGCATCTGTCAATATTACTATCTTTGGCTCATCGATTGAGCTAATAGGTAGATCTGCTAATGAACTGACTTTAATTATAGGTACAGAAATGAGATTAAGATAGTCCTCTATATGTTCAAAAGATATGTATTTCTTGGTCGGTTCTTTCTCTAAAAATAGGCTAATAAACTCACAGTGGAAATGATAGTTTATATTCCCTAACTTAATTAAAACGGTGTCGTTCTTGATTTCAGCACAACGGGCATTTCGTTGCGAATTACTCTGATTGATTTCCTTAATCAATTTGAATTTATCATTCAAGTAATTAAAATATTCATTTTGGTTGATTTTTTCTTGACGGATAAATAATGCTTTATCGGTAAATATAAAGGTCAAAAGTATGCTTATAATGACGAGTGTTACTAATAAACTACTGGCAGGGATTATGGACATTCTTTTCATTTATTCTTCCATTGCATTAAAAATATAGCTATATGTCGTAGCGCTGTATTGTTTATTACGATCTTTATATGATGAAACCACTATATCAATTTTCAATAAAACTCCTTCTTTTACCCAACTAAACTGCAATTTTTCAATATGATATTCCGATAAATCGGAAAGTTTAGACCACTTAAATTTATGGCAATTTTTCAATATTGATAAACATTCATTTTGATAGCAACTGCGAATATATTTATCATCATCAAGAATAGTCAGTTTTTTATTTTCCAACTTAAATCCAAAAATTTCTTTGGCAACTGCTTTAGTATTATTACGATTCTGTAACCGGCACGCATTATTTTTCGATCTTGAGCCAATACACCCATCACCATTTAAATCATACAGAAAAATAAAACATTGTGCATTATTGAGGGAATAGGCCTGCGTTGGGATAAATAAATTAAAATTATGCGATTTTCTATTTTTGCCTTGATAGCCGATATGTTGAATATGATGCTGTAAATACTCTAATAATTGATGAGCGTGCCTTTGTAGTTGAAATAACTCACTTTGCGTATTTTGATGAATAAATTGATCAGCATAAAATTTTATTGCAGATAATAAAACAAGTGTGCCTAAACTCAATGCAATCAATATTTCAACTAAACTAAATGCTGCATTAAGATTAACGGCATTTGGTACGCTTATTTTTCTGCACCACATTTATGTCTCCGGCTTCATCAAATTGTATGACTTCTTGAGTCTCATTCAGGCTAAGCCCCAAACATTTCTCACCTAACCTTGCCGCATTACCGTCAATATTAAAAAATATCTCCGGATATAAACCTTGGCTTTTTAATACAATAGCACTATTTTGACTCTGATAAAGGTGATAATCCGATTGAATATGGCAACTTGGTAAAAATAAGCAATCACAAGCGGTTTGTTTATCCGATTTTTTTGCAACCGCAATAATACAATATTGATGATTCTGTTTATTTTGTGCAATGGTAACGGAATAGCTTTGCTTACGATATTTAGCTTTGGTTTGAATATAATAAATAAAAGATCGGATATGTTCGATTTCTTGGTGAAGTAAAATAGTGCTTTGAATACGCAGGAAAATAGGCGAAAGGAAATAAGCTGAAATAACTATTATCGTTAATACGGCTAATATTTCAATAAAGGTTATTGCTCTTATCATATCTTCCCTATTCATCAGATATATTTAGGGAAGATAATAGAGAAAAAGATCAATCTGTAAATTGAGATATGTTCATTTTACGATCACGATCGCAAAATTTAAAATGCGGTTGTATCTTGGAATAGCCCGACTTTCAAATCTGTGGCAGTATAGATAATTCGCCCGTCCACTTCGACTTCGCCATCCGCCATTCCCATCACTAATTTGCGGTTAATCACTCGCTTCATATTGATGCGGTAAATCACTTTTTTCGCCGTCGGCAAAATTTGTCCGGTAAATTTCACTTCGCCGACTCCCAACGCTCGCCCTTTGCCTTTGCCGCCAATCCACCCCAAATAAAAGCCGACTAATTGCCACATTGCATCAAGCCCTAAGCAACCTGGCATCACCGGATCGCCGATAAAATGGCAACCGAAAAACGGCAAATTCTGATCAATATCCAACTCGGCTTCAATATAGCCTTTGGCAAATAAGCCTTCAGCCTCTGTAATTTTAGTGATTCTGTCCATCATTAACATTGAAGGCGCAGGGAGCTGGGGACCTTCTTTACCAAAAAGCTCGCCTCGTCCGGAAGCTAACAGATCTTGGTAATCATACTGCGATTTCACATTCGGTGTACAACTGTTCATTTTTCCTATCCTGTTTTTATTAAAAAAGTCTGTAACACTAAGATAATTCATAGTAACAGACTTTCAATTTAGCGAACAGTTGTAAGCTGACTTGTCGGATCAGTATAATTTTAGCCGTTTGCCGATTTTCTGCCATAACGAACCGCTTGCCACCGTACTTTCGCCCTGCTCAATATATTGATGAATAAGGGTGAAGATCGCCGCTTTGTCCGTTTGTTGCGGTGCATCTTCCTCGTAAAAATAGTGTTCAAACAGTAGCCAAACCGCCTCAAACACATCGGATACTGTCCAAATATTGAATTGCCCTGCCTTTACCGCCTCAATCACTTCCGACTTCAAACACAGTTGCGACACACAAACCGCCGGTATAATCACCCCTTGCTCACCCGTTAATCCCCTTTCTTGGCAGATCCTGAAAAAGCCCTCGATTTTTTGATTCACGCCGCCGACACTTAACACATTCCCAAATTGATCGATCGCCCCCGTTACCGCCAACGATTGTGGTAACGGTCGTTTCGATAAGGCACTGATCAACACACAAAAAATCGCTAACGAGGAACTGTCGCCGTCAATCTCACCGTAAGATTGCTCAAAGGCAAGGGAAGCCGAAAACGGCAACTGTGCCGGCAATTCAAGCAAATTCGCCAAACACGATTGTGCAATTAAAATCCCTTTCGAGTGAATATTACCGCCCAATTCCACTTTTCGTTCAATATCGTGAATTTCACCTTCACCATACTGCACATTGCAAGTTATCCGTAGCGGTTCACCGAAAGCGTAAGGCACGCCGTCAAATTCGACAACGGATAACCCGTTAATCTGCCCGATAATAGCCCCTTGTGTTTCAATATAAATTTGATTTGATAAAATATCTCTAATCGTATAGTCATTAATAATAGCAGATTGTGCCTCCCAAAATGCCAAATAAGCACTAATATCCATTATATTTTGCTTGTTTTGATAAAAAGCGTGAATATGTTTAATCTGCTTTTTTAATATTGTTGGCAAAATTGTAATTAACTGTTTATCTTCGCTATCTCGCACAAAATATTTTAATAGTTGATTCAGTACCTGTGGTGAAAAAGGCGGATAACCTAAATCATTACAAAGTGAGTTAATATAATATCCCCATTTTAAATAATTTTCGTTATTGAGTTTTAAATAACGATTTAATTCGGCATACTGGCTAATTTCAGGTAAATTTTCATCATAATTCGCTAAAATAGCCATATCTTCTCGGCTGCCGACTAAAATCAATTTAAACTGCACTGAAATTGCCGGTAACGCCTTAGGAATCGGGTTTAACTGAATTTGTTCATATTCCCCAAATAATAACGCCTGTTTGAGTTTATCCCATTGTGAAATATCGGTAAGTAATTTATTCAAATTTAAAATCAAAATGCCGTTATCGGCTTTTTGTAAAAATCCCTCAACGGTTTCCAGCTTATTTTCTTGTTCTAAATACACACTATAACCAAATAATGTCTTTTCAGTAAAATCCGTTTTTACATTAACAGCTAATGTGTGCTGTTTTAAAAAACGTTCTACTTCAAAAAATATATCAGGTAAGGTGTCTGCTTTTAGTAGCAATAAATTGCCGTGATCGTCCAAGATAAACTGCTTCAGTGCTTGCGCAGCGTTTGTTTGAAAATCAAAGAAACCGACCGCTTGTTGTTGCGCCGAAAACGGGTATTCAACCGTTAAAGATTGCCAATCTAAAGGGGAAAGATGCACAAAATAACCTCGTTATAGAAATTTACGCCATTATACGCATAATTACGCTATACTTCACTGGATATTGGGGGACGAAATGCGCTATCAGAAATTAGACATTCAAGAAGCAAATTGGAAATGGAAGTACCTGCTGAAAAAATATCGAGAAGGCGAGAATGTAACGAAACATCAAGAAGAGAGCCTAATCGAGCTTAAAATGCAGCTACTCACCACCTTACAACATTCTCCGCAAGAAATTGAACGCTGGATCAAAGCCGAAATGCCAGCGGATCAACGCCGCAAAATGCGGCAGTCTATCCGCGCCAGACGCAAACGTTTTTTTAATGCGGAAAAGCAATCAACACGCAAAAAATCCATCGATCTGACCTATGCCAGTTGGAAGCGTTTATCCGAGTTGGCAGCCGAATTGGAAATGACCCTGTCAGAAACCGTGCTTTATCTGATTGATGAATTGGAAAATAACACCATTTACACCGAACAAGTGGGCAAAATAAAAGATAATCTCAAAGCATTGCTTAAAGAGTAACACGTTGATTTTACGATATATAAAATGTGCATATTATGGTAACATTTCAGCACATTGAACGATTAAACAGGAAAAGAAAATGCCGTCTTTTGATATTGTATCCGAAATTACATTGCACGAAGTGCGCAACGCCGTTGAAAATGCCAATCGGGTATTAAGTACCCGCTACGATTTCCGTGGGGTTGAAGCCACCATCGAATTAAACGAGAAAACCGAGTCGATCAAACTCACCACCGAGTCTGATTTCCAGTTGGAACAATTAGTGGAAATTTTAATCGGTGCGTGTATCAAACGAGATATTGACCGCACCTCCCTTGATATTCCGACAGACAGTGAGCATCACGGCAAGCTGTACAGTAAGGACATCAAGCTAAAACAAGGCATTGAAACAGAAATGGCGAAAAAAATCACTAAGTTGATTAAAGAGTCAAAACTGAAAGTGCAAACTCAAATTCAAGGGCAACAGGTGCGTGTTACCGGCAAATCCCGTGATGATCTGCAAGCGGTCATTCAGTTAGTAAAAAATGCAGAACTTGGGCAGCCGTTCCAATTTAACAATTTCCGTGACTAACTCGCCGTGCCTGATGCGTAAGCAAAGGCACATTTTAATAGGAGGTATTTTATGAAAAAATCATTGCTTGCTTTACTCATTTCATCGCTCGTTGGTTTATCTGCCTGCGAGGACAGCAACCTACCGCAAAAAGTCTTTGAAGCGGAGAAAAAAATCGTCCAACTGGAAAGTGATTTCAATCGGGTTACAAAAGAGCTGGCAACCAAAGAAACGGAGCTGGACGAGCTAAAACGTTCCTACGAAACACTCAAAACCGAGCAGGATAACGCTAAACAGACGGCAACCAATATCCCTGCCTTAAATGTTAAAATTGAAAGTCTCTATCATAAAACCGAGAAACTTAAATTTGAGAAAGATCCGAAAGACGAATTTGCACGAGAAGAGAGTGAGATTACCGTCAGCATTGATGTGCCTGTTACCAACATAGATTGGCTGGATCAAATTCTACTCAATCAAGCCTATCAAAATTTTGGTTATGATGACGGAAAAGACAAAACTGCTCAGGTTACTAAACCGATGCTGGTGCAAATGGCAGACGAATTATTCCAATCTCACCTTGCCAATGCGAAAGAGGACAAGCCTATCGGCTTAGATAATGTCTTATCCGCTTTCTACCTCGGACAACGTAACAATATTGCCACTTTCCGCTATATTGATTACACCTATGAGGGTGGGGCACACGGCATACACTCAACCCAATATCTCAATATTGATGCGAACAAAAAAGCAGTCATCAGCTTAAACGATTTAATTTCACCCAAAAATCAGGAAAAATTAAAAGCGATTTTATGGCGTATTTATGAAAGCGATAATCTTGATGAAAACGGCAAATATAGCGGCTCAGTAGAGAAAGCTGAGTTCAGGATACCGGATAATTTCTATTTTAAAGACGGCGACATTGTCTTTGTCTACGGTGTGTATGAATTAGGTAGTTATGCCGAAGGCAATATTGAATTAACTGTTGCCCGTTATGAAATAAACGAACTCTTAAACGCTGATTATCAATATACCCAAGATGACGGTTTTGAAAAGAGCGAATAAAAAACCTCAACAAATCAAGGCATAGCAGCAATGCTATGCCTCCTTTTTTATGGTTTCAACGCTTTTGTAAATAACGTCGCAAAACTGACCGCTTGCGACCCTTGGCATTATTCCGCTTGAAAGGTAACAATCGGCTTACCGTAATCCATCGGCGATAAACCAAAATAGTTCGCTACCGTTTGCCCAATATCCGCAAAGGTTTCCCGCTTACCGAAAGACTGCTTCGCCACACCTTTACCATAAAGCAACACAGGAATATGCTCTCTGGTATGATCCGTCCCCTGCCAAGTCGGATCGCAGCCGTGATCGGCGGTAATAATCAACAGGTCATCATCTTGAACTAAATTCAACAACTCCGGCAAACGACTATCCCAATACTCCAACGCCGCTGCATAACCGGCAACATCACGGCGATGCCCGAAATCCGAGTCAAAATTCACAAAATTGGTGAATACAATCGTATTATTACCCGCCGCTTTGACCTCTTGTAAGGTCTTATCAAATAACTCCGGCAAGCCGGTCGCCTTAATTTTGCGGGTAATGCCCGTGTGCGCATAAATATCGGCAATTTTACCGATAGACACCACTTCGCCGCCCTTTTCCGCGACTAATTTCTGAAGAACAGTCGCAGACGGCGGTTCAATAGAATAATCTTTGCGATTACCGGTACGCTGAAATTCCCCCACTTTCGCCCCGATAAACGGTCGGGCAATCACCCGCCCGATATTATAGCCCTCCAATTCTTCCCGCACGATTTGACAAAGTTCGTACAGTTTTTCTAAGCCGTAGGTTTCTTCGTGGCACGCAATTTGGAAAACCGAATCGGCGGACGTATAGAAAATCGGCAGCCCACTTCGCATATGTTCTTCGCCTAGCTCGTCTAAAATAACCGTGCCGGACGAGTGGCAGTTACCCAAATAGCCTTTTAAATTTGCCCGTTTGACAATCTTATCCAGCAATGCCTGCGGAAAGCTATTTTCGTGATTTGGAAAATAGCCCCAATCAAAGAGTACCGGCACTCCCGCCACCTCCCAATGCCCGGACGGCGTATCTTTACCCGAAGAAATTTCCTGTGCAAAGCAATAACCGCCCGCTAACTCGACATTCTGTTCCAAGCCCGCCGGATATTGTCCGCACGATGCCTGCACCGCCAAGCCCAACCCTAAGCGGTTCATATTCGGCAGTTTTAATGCACCATTGCGGCGATGATCGTCCGCTTTACCTTCAGCACATTGAGCTGCAATATGCCCCAACGTATTTGAGCCTTTATCGCCAAATTTTTCCGCATCACTCGCATAGCCGATCCCGAAAGAATCGAGCATCATAATAAATACACGTTTCATTATTTCCTCACAACTAGTTTAAAATCTGTTTTAATAAGGTTAAAAATTGCGGTCCAACCGTTTCAAAGCTAAAACGCTGTACCGCTTCCGGTAATAAAGCAATATAGTGTTGCCGTTTCGTTTCATTATTAAGTAATTCAAAGGTTTTTTCAACAAACCGATCTTCATCATAAAGCGGAATAAGTTCCCCGTATTTTCCGTCTGCCAAAATTTCTCTCGGACCGGTCGGACAATTCATTGCCACCACCGGTGTGCCACAAACCATACTTTCTATTAACGTTGTCGGTAGTCCTTCTGATTGGCTAGTATTTACAAATAATTTTGCCCGTTGCATAAACGGGTATGGATTATCACGGCTGCCTAATAATAAACACTCCTTTTCCAACCCTTTTTCATTTATATGCTGTTGTAGCATTTCACGAGAAGATCCATCACCAACAATATAAAGTGTTTTTCTTTAATCCCCAATTGTTTTAATTTGGCAAAAATATTCACTAATTGAAAATGATTCTTCTGCCTTTCATCTAATCTGGCAACCTGTAAAATAAAACTATCTGCCAATAGCTCATTATCTTCTATTAAGGCTTGATCTTTTTTCTCTAAAATATAATCAATATTTATCGGATTATAAAGACGATGACACTGCGTATGACAAATACCAAAATCATTCAATATTCTTTCATTATTCATTTTCATATCATCACAAATTGAAACAATATGTTGATGTTTATTTAAAATATACTTGTAATAATCTTTCCTCTCTTCCCACTGAAATGGCACTCCGTGTACCCAACGAATAATCGGAATATTTGGATGAATATCATATTCCTCTAAAAAATAATCAAATAACGTATCAGAAAAACCAAAACTAATAATGCCATCATATTTGGTTGCATTAATCTTATCTAAGAAAAAGTGCTGTATTTTTTGTTTTAGGCCATTATACCAAGAACGATGATAGTCATTCACATTTTTTCTAATATTATTATAAATAAAAAACTCGCACTCAGACGCATTTAATATATAGCTCACATTTACATCTTTAGGAATGAGATGGACTAAATGGCTAACCCTCTCTTTTATAATCACTAAATCAATATCATAATCAAATGAACGAGCTAAAATATTCAAATAATGAATTAAAATGACTTCCGTACCACCAATAACAAGGTGTGGCTGTACAATCAATAATCTCTTCTTATTAGCTTTTTCAATACCGATAATCTGATTAAATTTCTCAAAGAGCTTATGTTGAATAGTGTCCATTGAAAAACGGGCAGTGGCTTCGGGCAATAAACTCACATAATATTGATATTTTTGCTCATCATTTAAGAGTGAAAACGTTTTTTCAACAAACTGCTCTTCATCATAAAGGGGCACTAATTCACCGTATTTGCCATCAGCTAAAATCTCTCTCGGACCGGTCGGGCAATCCATTGCCACTACCGGCGTACCGCAAACCATACTCTCAATTAAGGTTGTCGGCAGTCCTTCATATCTCGCCGTATGCACAAACAGTTTAGCGTGTTTCATAAAAGGGAAAGGATTGTCCCGTTTTCCTAATAACAAACATTCTTTTTCCAATCCTAGTTGCCGAATATGCTGGCGTAAATGTTCTTCAGCTCCTCCCTCTCCCAGAATATAAAGTTTTTCTTTAATCCCTTTTTGTTTTAATTTTGCAAAAATATTGATAAGTTGGATGTGATTCTTATGCTCTTCGTGTAATCGGCCAACCTGAACAATAAAATCATCGGCCAATAATGTTTTATCTGCTTCCAATAACACATTAGATTTTTCGATAATTTCATCAATATCCAGCGGATTATAAATAGTGTGAACCGCCGTATTTGCAACACTAATAGCTGATAATTTTTGTTGGATATCCTGCTGCATATCCCCACAAATCGCAAAGATATGCTGATGTTTATTCAATACATAACTATTAGTTTCATTCCAATAAATATAATCCGTATTACTATGAATCCAACGAATAACCGGAATAGATTGGCTAATATCATACTTTTCCAAAAATGCATCAAATGAAACTCGCTCATTATTAAATATAATAATCGCATCATAGCTATTTCCGTTAATCTTTTCTAAAAACTGTTGATTGACTTTATTTATTAAACAATTTCGCCACGAAAGATAATAATCTTGATTCTCAAATTTAGAACTTTCCCCCTTTAAAATCATATCAGTATAAATAAAGAATTCCGTTTCGATCGGATTTAGCAGTGTTTGAATATGAATATCTTTGGGAATTTGATCACGCTTGAAATCCCCACGATCCATCATATAAACAAGGTCAATTTTATAATTGGGGAATTTATGCATTATTTTCAAATAATCAACCAATACACTTTGTACACCACACATCATTGATGCGGTTGAAATAACGAGAATATGTTTCATAGATCTGCCTTTATGTTGTTATTTTCGGTATTATGTCGTAAATGCACAAAAATGGCTATCTTAATGTAAGTACCAAGAAACTATCCGAGCTAATGCCACACCCACGAGCAAAATTTGATTTTAGATAATCGCTATTTTTCCGCTAAAACCGACCGCTTGTTAGTTATAACTGCTTATATCCGGATTGATTCGCCCTGCCTTAAGATTTAGCAGTATATTTTCCCATTTGATGTTCTTGTCTTAGTAAAAGCCATTCCAATAATATATGTAATATCCCGATTGTTTGGCAAATTTACCTAAAATAAAATAGGTAAGCGGTCGGATTATGCACTTATTTTGCAAAATCCGACCGCTTTTCAATATAGGATGCTATAAAGTGATCTACTTTTTGATTTCTTTGAGAAGCTCAACCAGTAATGTTTTTTGTCGCAGGGTTAAGTCCATCCAATATCGGTCTGCTTCATCACTATTCCAATCAAAACCCACCATACAATCTTCAAAAAAGTAGCTGATCGGTGTTTTTAGAAAAGTGGCGATTGCGACTAGATGTGCCACATTGATCTTATTTGCCCCTCGCTCGTAGCGAGAAAGCTGTGGCTGGGAAATATCTACATACTCCGACAGCCTTTCCGCCGAATAGCCCTTTTCCCTGCGTTTTTGTTGGATACGTTGACCGATTAGCTTATCAATATCCGTTAAAATCAGTTGTGCCATAATTCTCTCAAAGTTTATGCGTTTATTGCATAATTTTTTGTGATTTTGTGCATTGACTGAATACCATTAGAAGAACACAATTACCAAAAATTATTCATCTATTAAATAAAAACTGACAAATAAGGGGTCAAAAATGAATACTATCAAAAACATCTTTCGATTTTTCTTTGGGTTTAAAGGGCGAATTGGGCGGCTTCATTATGCTTTATCCCTACTTGTTCTTACAGTGATTTCTCTAATTATGGTTGGCTTTCCAACAGTGATTAGTCAAAACATCAGCTATTCTATAATGAGAGGTACATTTGCTTCGGCAGAGGTAGTTTTTTTAACCGTAGTTTTTGCATTGGTTGCATTACTCTTGATACTCAAATACTCCCATATCGTTAGACGTGTACACGATCTCAATAAGAAAGCGACAGCGAGTAACTTATTCCAAACTATTTTATGGATAGACATTATATCGCTTTTCACCTTGTTTATTACTTCTGATATTAAAATTCTAGTTAATCTGGCAATGACCGTTATTCATATTGGCTGTATTATCGCTCTTGCTGTTAAAAAAGGTAATGAGGGAAAGAACGACTTTGGCAAGCCACAGATTCCATTTTGGAAGAAAACCAATTCTTAATTAACCTAGATAGGAGAAAATTATGTGTAATTTAAGTTTAAGAAAATTAGCTGTTTTAGCTATTAGTTTGGGCGTATCTATAAGTGTGTTTGCATCAGACTGGGAATATGCAAGCCTTAAAGATGAAGAGAATATAAATGGAAACTGGAAAAAATGTCATTACGAAACATATTCTGGATTTAGGTTTACTATCAATACTACGGAATATAGCTGTCCTTACTCATTAGAGGTAAATGTTGAATTAGGAAAATGGAGAAAAAGATAGTATGTACGATTATAAGACACTAAAATTTAGTTAACCATTATTTTAAATAGGAGTTTATATGAATACTTCTTATTTTAATATTCATGCAGAAGTAGATATCATTCACAATGATAGAGAATCTTTATCAGAATTTATAAAAGAATTAAAAAAATATGGATATATTTTCGAACGAGAGTATCAAGAAGAAAAAATCAATGGAACCCAAAATATAATTACATTTAGAAAAAACATTGATTTAGATTATATTGAACTTTTAGATAATGCTATCAGAAAAGAAATCAAAGAAATAATACCCAATATAGATGATCATCAAATAGGAAATATAAGGAATATTGATTTCTATGGCAAGATAAAAACCCAAATATAGAATATTATTAAACAGCCCAATTAAGGGCTGTTTTGCTTTAGGATTAGAATATAGTTAAATTTTTGCCGTGTTTAAACCTCTTCTAACCGCTTACAAGCGGTTGATTTTCCGTAAAAACTTGCAAAACTGTACTACTCTCTCGGAATTTACTTTATAAACAACGGCAATAACCGCCGAAAGATTATAATGCTTAGTGTGGTAGTTTTTACCGTCTTGAGCAGTTACTCGAAATTTTCAAGTAACTGAAATTCCCTCTAACTCCTGATCACGAAAGATTTTTGCAAATGGTAAGTGATCGTGTGAGATACCACATCATACAATAGCGCCATCATTTTTTGACTAAGCCACACATTTTCATTAGCGTAAATAGCATCAACTTGGCTTTCACCGGTCGTATTAATAAAAGTAAGGTATTCCTATTCCACCACAGAGGAACGAATTAAATCTTGCTTAGACATTTCTCTTTCTCCCATATAGAATACTGTAATTATAAACAATATCTGTAAGGCTATGTAAGTAAATAGTAGTTTTTTCGAGCGAGATCACAAAAAAACCGCTTGCAGTTTTCACTACAAGCGGTCTTTTTTCACCTAAATTTTACAAACTTCAATTACATCGAAGTTGTGAACGTCCGTGTAATCACGTCCTGTTGCTGCTCTTTGGTTAACGAGTTGAAACGTACCGCATAGCCGGAAACGCGGATAGTTAATTGCGGGTATTTTTCCGGATGTTCGACCGCATCGAGCAACATTTCACGATTTAATACGTTTACGTTGAGATGCTGACCGCCCTCAATGGTGGCTTCGTGGTGGAAATAACCGTCCATTAAGCCTGCGAGGTTACGTTTTTGTGCTTCGTAATCTTTACCTAACGCATTCGGCACAATAGAGAAGGTGTAAGAGATACCATCTTTCGCAAAGGCAAACGGCAGTTTCGCCACCGATGTTAAAGAGGCAACCGCACCTTTTTGATCACGGCCGTGCATTGGGTTTGCCCCCGGTCCGAATGGCGCTCCGCTACGGCGACCGTCCGGCGTATTACCGGTTTTCTTACCGTACACAACGTTCGAGGTAATGGTTAAAACCGATTGGGTCGGGGTTGCATTGCGGTAAGTGTTTAGCTTCTGAATTTTCTTCATAAAGCGTTCTACTAAATCGCAAGCAATTTCATCAACACGGTTGTCATTGTTACCGAATTGCGGGTACTCACCTTCAATTTCAAAGTCAATCGCCACGTTTTTCGCAATACCTGTTACTTCACCGGCTTTGTTTTTAATTTCAATATCGCCACGAATCGGTTTCACTTTCGCATATTTAATTGCCGATAAGGAGTCCGCCGCCACAGAAAGCCCTGCGATACCGCACGCCATTGTGCGATACACATCACGATCGTGCAACGCCATCAATGCGGCTTCATAAGCATATTTATCGTGCATAAAGTGGATAATGTTCAACGCAGTAACGTATTGTTTCGCCAACCAATCCATAAAGCTATCGAGGCGAGTCATTATATCATCGTAATTGAGGTATTCATCGGTAATCGGAGCGGTTTTCGGCCCAACTTGATCGCCAGATTTCTCGTCCACCCCGCCATTGATTGCGTATAACAAGGTTTTCGCCAAGTTTGCACGCGCGCCGAAGAACTGCATCATTTTACCGACGATCATCGGGCTAACACAGCAGGCAATCGCATAGTCGTCATTGTTGAAGTCCGGACGCATTAAGTCATCGTTTTCATACTGAACCGATGAGGTGTCGATAGACACTTTCGCCGCATAGCGTTTGAAGCCGTCCGGTAAACTTTCAGACCATAAAATGGTTAAGTTCGGCTCCGGTGATGGCCCCATTGTGTAAAGGGTGTGGAGAATACGGAAGCTGTTTTTGGTTACTAATGTACGACCGTCTAACCCCATACCCGCAAGAGTTTCCGTTGCCCACATTGGGTCGCCGGAGAACAGTTGATCGTACTCTGGGGTACGTAGGAAACGCACCATACGCAATTTCATTACCAAATGGTCAATCAGCTCTTGTGCTTCCTGCTCGGTGATTTTACCCGCTTGTAAATCACGCTCAATGAAAATATCCAAGAAAGTCGATACACGCCCGAACGACATTGCCGCTCCGTTTTGAGATTTTACCGCAGCAAGATACGCGAAATAAGTCCACTGTACCGCTTCTTGCGCATTGGTCGCCGGATTGGAAATGTCAAAGCCGTAGGATGCCGCCATCTCTTTCATTTTGCCTAACGCACGGTGCTGCTCGGCAATTTCTTCACGCAGTTGGATAGTCGCTTGAATATCTACACCGCTTTCTAATTTTTCCTGTAATGAATTGAATTGCTTGACTTTATCTTTCATCAAGAAATCCGCACCGTAAAGTGCCATACGGCGATAGTCGCCAATGATACGCCCGCGCCCGTAAGCGTCCGGCAAACCGGTAATCACACCGGATTTACGGCAACGCAAAATATCCGGCGTATAAACATCAAACACGCCTTGATTGTGGGTTTTGCGGTATTCGGTGAAGATTTTTTCCACCATCGGATTTAATTCACGGCGGTAAACTTTACACGAGCCTTTCACCATATTGATACCGCCAAACGGCATAATCGCCCGTTTTAACGGTGCATCTGTTTGTAAACCAACGATTTTTTCTAAATCTTTATTGATATAGCCCGGTGCGTGTGAAGTGATGGTTGAAGGCGTTTCACAATCAATATCGTACGGTTCGTGGGTTTTGTTTTCCACTTTGATTTTTTCCATCACATCATTCCAAAGCGTTGTGGTTGCTTCGGTAACGTCCGCTAAGAAAGATTCATCACCTTCATAAGGGGTATAGTTTTTCTGGATAAAATCACGCACATTGACTTCAGTTTGCCATTCGCCCGGTGCGAAACCTTCCCACGCTTTTAATTGAGCTTCTGTTAATTGAGTCATTTTAAGTCCTCGTTAGTTAAGATAAATTGAGTAACAAGCGGTCTGTTATTGCAAAAAATCGGCAAAAAACGACCGCTTGCCGTTAATGTTTTTTCAAGTGCAAAAACCACTGCACCAAACCGATAAATACTGCCCCACCGACAATATTGCCCAGCGTTGCTGGAATGAGGTTATTTAACACGAAATGCGAGAGCGTTAAATCGGCAAACTGCGCCGCATCCACACCGATTGCTGTCCAAAATTCAGCGCCGGCAAAAGCGTGAATCAGTACGCCCATCGGGATCATAAACATATTTGCTACGCAGTGTTCAAAGCCCGATGCCACAAACATTGAAATCGGCAAAATCATAATAAAGGCTTTGTCCGTCAGGCTTTTCCCCGCATACGCCATCCACACGGCGATACAGACCATTAAATTACAAAAAATACCGAGATGAAATGTTTCCCACCAACTATGGTGAATTTTGTGCTGGGCGGTTTTCAAAATCGTTAAACCCCACTGCCCGTTCGCTGCCATTATTTCACCACTAAACCACACCAACCCGACAATAAACAGTGCCCCGATAAAATTACCGCCGTAAACGACTAACCAATTTTTCAGCATTTGTGCTAAAGTAATTCGCTTACTGGCTTTAGCCACGGCGGTCATTGTCGAGGAAGTGAATAATTCCGCACCAAATACCACGCACATAATAATACCGAGCGAAAATACCACGCCACCAATCAACTTGGCTACGCCCCACGGCAACTCGCCTGCACCGACTTGCGTAGTGGCATAAAACACGAAAGCGATGGAAATATAAGCCCCTGCGGTAATCGCAGAAATAAAAGAATAAAATTGGTGTTTGGTGGCTTTATAAACTGCCGCATCCTCGGCGATCTTTGCCATTTCAGCAGGAGAAAACATTGCGATCCTTAAATAGAAAGTTGAAAATTTGCAAAAATTTTTGAGAATTATAGACCTGTTACCCACGCTATTAAATAATTTTTACCAATAAAATAAATAAAGTCGGAAATTTTATTGACCTATATCAATATTTAACAAAATCAAATAGTTAAGTTTATTAAATCCCTACACAAATTTAACAAGAAAATTACAAAAATGAACGATTATCTCACCGCTTTCATCGGTTTTTTCACCAGCACGGAATATCAATGGCTTATTCTGTTCACCAGTGCTTTTTTGAGTGCGACCTTATTGCCGGGAAATTCAGAAATCGTCTTTACCACATTGGTGAGCCAAGCCCTGTGGAAAAACGGCGAAGATATGCCACTGCAACTGTTGCTGCTACTCACCAGTGCTACCCTCGGCAACAGTTTAGGCAGCATAACCACCTATTTTCTGGCACGCCTTGTCCCCGAACCGCAACTTCACAACCTCCGATCCGGTAAGGCAAGATGGGCATTGACAGTCAGCCAACGCTACGGTGTATGGGCGTTGCTCTTAAGCTGGCTGCCCGTGATCGGCGATTTACTCTGCGGCATTGCCGGCTGGCTACGCTTTCATTTCGCAATGAGCGTGCTGTGTATTACCCTCGGCAAACTCGCCCGCTATCTCGTGATTTTATTCGGTGTGTATGTTTGGGTTGGTTAAGGTTTGTTGAAAAAACACTCGAAAAACACATATAAAAAAAGCGGATATTCTCCGCTTTTCACTCTCGTTATTTTAGCTGTACCCCGCCGGTATTAAAGGCTTCAAGGTGGATTTGCTCGGAGGCAATACCTAAATCCAGCAATGCCTGATGCTGAAGCTGCATAAACGCCATTGGGCCGCATAGGTAATAATCCGCTGTTTTCGGCAACATTTCCGGCGGTACAGCGTGCAGATCCAAGCGCCCGATCAAATCGGCTTCACCAGCGTCTGCCGTTTCATAAGCCACAAAAGTATTCACATTGGGATACTGCGCTTTTACTTCGTCCAAATGCGACTTCATTGCGTGTACGTTCGCATTTCGGCAAGCGTGAATAAAGCTTACCGACTGCGGCACACCTGCATCAAGAATTTGATTCAGCATTGCGATCATCGGTGTTAGCCCCACACCACCACTGATGAAAACATTTTGTTTATCCGGATTGATAAGGAAGAAATTGCCTGTCGGGGCGGTAACTTCCACTTCATCGCCGATCTCTAAGCCGTGTAATACATTTGATACCCAACCGCCTGCCAATTCGCCTTTTGGATCTTCCCGTTTCACTGAAATCCGTAAATGATCGGCTTTCGGACTGTCTGACAACGTATATTGGCGTGGCTGTTTTAAGCCTAATTCATCAACAAATACCCGCACCGACACGTACTGTCCTGCTTTGTACTGTGGCAATTCGCCATCATCGCTGGGTGTGAGGTAAAACGAGGTAATCTCCGCGCTCTCTTTGACTTTTTTCGCAATCTTGAATTTACGCCAACCTAACCAACTACCTTGAGTTTGCGCGTGTTCATCGTAAATTGCCTTTTCCGTAGTAATGAGCAGATCGGCAAGTTGCCCATAAGCTGCCGCCCACGCCTCAATGAGCGGATCGTCCATCGGAATATTTAATACTTCACTAATTGAATGTAACAGATTTTCGCCCACAATCGCATAATCCGGTGCTTGAATTTCAAGGCTGACGTGCTTATGCGCCATCAGTTCTACCGCGGATGCCAGCACCATCGGATTTTCAATATTTTCCGCATAGGCTAATACCGCACCGGCTAATGATCTCGCCTGCGCCCCACTGCGTTGGTGTCCAAGGTTAAAAACTTCTTTTAAATGGGGGTTATTTCCCAACATACGTTTATAAAAATGGGAAGTGAGTGCTACCCCGCTTTCCCGCAGAACCGGAACGGTTGCTTTCACTAATTCAATCTGTTGTGCCGTTAATGCCATTTTAGGATCTCCTTTACTTAAGATATATTTAGAATACATTTTTAAAACCGTGCAAGCAAGGAATAACATTCGGAAAAGGCGAAAATTTACATTATAATTCGATGAGGACAACAGGAAAAAAGTATGCAACTGACTAAATTTACCGACTACGGCTTGCGGATCTTATTATATCTCTCCCCCCAACGAGATGAGCTGTACACCATTGCTGAACTGGCAGACAATCTCCACGTTTCCCAAAACCATTTAGTCAAAATTGTGCATTTTATGGCAAAGCAACACTGGCTGATTACCACTAGAGGCAAAGGCGGCGGTATTCGCCTTGCCCCAGAGACGCTCAATTTGCCACTTGGCGAGATTGTCCGTACCCTACAAAATACGCCTCACATCATTAACTGCGATAATCCGGCGTGCGTATTACGTCCGCAATGTCGCCTAAAAGGCGTGCTGGAAGCAGCCCTTGAGCAATTCTACGCCTCGCTTAACCAGCATCGCTTTGCGGAATTTGCCCTCACATCTCACCACACTATCCCTATCAGGCTGGTTGAATAGCGGTAATTTCAGCCAATAGCGTGGTGGTCGAAACCACATTGGCATAAGCAAATTGGAGAGCTGCCATAAATGCAGCCTGCACCTGTTCAGCCGGTACGGTAATACCGTTAAAGGTTAAATCCAACGTTGCACAAGCATCAAAAGCCACATCACATTGATAGCCGAGATCTACCGCCGCCCGCACCGCTGCGTCAATGCACATATGGCTCATTGCCCCAATCACAATCAGGCGGCGAATCCCTTTTTCTTGTAAACGGGCGTGCAAATCCGTTTCACGAAAACTGTTGATCTGATGTTTGGTGATAACCACTTCGTCCGCCAACGGCTGCATTGAGGCGTGGATCTTCGCTCCCTCCGAATTAGGTTGGAAAAACAGTGCGTCCATCGTTTGTGCCTCGTGGCGAATATGGAAAACCGGCACACCTTGCGAACGGCATTTCGTTAGCAATTTTACACCGTTCTCCGCCGCCTGCTCCGTACCGGACAGCGCCCATTTTGCGCCGGTAAAGCTACTAAAATAATCATTTTGAAAATCGACAATTAACAGGGCAGTTTGTTTCATTACTATTCCTTATGGTATTAAACAATCATCACAAGCGGTCGGATTTTGCGATATGTTTGCAAATTCTCGGTATTATGTCGCAAATACACAAAAATAGACATTTTAACAGAATGTAGGGACACACTGCGTGTGTCCTTTATAAAAATCAAATTATTTCAATAGGTTAAAATCCGGACAC
>NZ_JWIZ01000046.1 GCF_001038205.1 Muribacter muris
CTGTTGCAGTATGTGAAACAAGTCGAGAAGTAAATTATCTCACTTTTTTCGCAAAACTTATCTCGCTCGCTTTTATTTTTCAGCATTGTGTCGCCAAGTTTGCAAGATT
This sequence comes from Muribacter muris, assembly GCF_001038205.1. Taxonomy (GTDB): domain Bacteria; phylum Pseudomonadota; class Gammaproteobacteria; order Enterobacterales; family Pasteurellaceae; genus Muribacter; species Muribacter muris. The sequence goes on from NZ_JWIZ01000046.1 coordinate 110, forward strand.
TCGGCTAGATCTGACCGCTTGTCAATATGATATTACGCTCGGCTTTGCCGTTCCTTGATCAAATCGGTAAACGCATTGATTTGACGAGCCGCGCCAGATAAGGCTTGGGTCGTATAAATCCTGCTCAAACTTGCCGTCAATCAGCACATCAACGTAGGCTAATAATTCACGTTGTAAGGGGGTGAAATCCCCCAGTACATAGCCTGTCCACGCCCAAATATCTTTGTTTGGGCATTCCGTTTTGACTCGCTTCACCAACTTTAATAGCGTAGGAATATTGTGAGGGTGAAAGGGGTCGCCGCCGGATAAGGTTAAACCTTGTCGTTTAATCCGTGTATCGTTCAAATCATCAATAATTTGCTGTGCCATTGTTTCATCAAAGGCGCGTCCTGCATTAAACGACCAGCTTTTTTGGTTATAACACCCTCGGCAGCGGTGCGTGCAACCGCTTACAAATAGGGTGCAACGTGTACCTTCGCCATTGACAACATCGACAGGATAATATTGCAGGTAATTCATCAATTTGCCTCATTTTCCCAGCCCTCAAAAGTGGGGCTGGCTTATCTTACAGATGTTTTACTCGCCGCATTACTTCTTCTTGCTTGCCGGCATTAAACGGGCGGGCATCGGGGCTGCCTAAGTAGCCGCAGACACGGCGGGTAACGGACACTTTCTGGCTGTCGTGATTACCACATTTCGGGCAGGTAAAGCCTTTGCTGGTACAGTCAAATTCACCGGTAAAACCGCATTCGTAGCATTCGTCTATCGGCGTATTTGTGCCGTAGTAGGGTACTCGGTCGTAGCTGTAATCCCACACATCTTCCAACGCTTTTAGGTTATGTTGAATATTCGGATATTCACCGTAGCAAATAAAGCCGCCGCTGGCATATTCGGGGTACGGTTGTTCAAAATCCAATTTATCGTATGGGTTGACTTTCTTCTCCACGTCCAAATGGTAGCTGTTAGTGTAATAACCTTTGTCAGTAACCCCCTTGATGATGCCAAAGGCTTTGGTATCCAGACGGCAGAACCGATCGCACAAATTTTCGCTTGGCGTTGAATATAAACTAAAAGCGTAGCCGGTTTCTTCCGCCCATTTTTTTGTGGCTCGGTGCAGGTATTTGACGATTGCCAGCCCTTTTTCCCGCAGAAGCGGGCTGTCGAAAATATGTTGTCCGTTGCCGTAAAGGGCATTGACGGTTTCGTGAATGCCGATATACCCCAATGAAATCGAGGCTCTACCTTGTTTGAAAAGGGTGGCGATGCTGTCGTTTGCGTTTAAACGTACCCCGCAAGCGCCCTCCATATATAAGATCGGCGCAACACGGGCTTTGGTATTTTCCAAACGGGCAATACGGGTCAGTAGTGCTTTTTTCGCGATCGCCAAACGCTCGTCTAAAATCCGATAAAAGCGGGATTCGTCTTGTGCTGCTTCAATCGCAATACGGGACAAATTGATACTCACCACCCCTAAGTTGTTTCGCCCGTCGTGGATTTCGTTCCCCTGCTCGTCCCGATACGCCCCCAAAAAGCTGCGGCAGCCCATTGGTGCTTTAAAAGAGCCGGTTATTTTAACCACTTGATCGTAGTTTAAAATATCGGGATACATTCGTTTCGAGGCACATTCTAACGCTAATTGTTTGATGTCATAATTCGGATCTTGCGGACGCTGGTTTAAGCCACGTTTAATCGTAAACACCAATTTTGGAAATACCGGCGTTTTGCGGTTTTTCCCCAAACCTTGAATACGGTTTTTCAGAATCGCACGTTGGATCAATTTTGCCTGCCAACTTGTGCCTAAACCAAACCCAAAGGTAACAAAAGGGGTCTGCCCGTTTGCCGTGTGTAGCGTATTGACCTCATACTCCAAAGATTGAAAAGCGTCATAGCACTCTTTTTCAATTTGTGCATCGGCAAAAGCGGTTTTATCGGCAATTCCCCACTGTTCGGCGGTGTTTAAATGCTTTTCATAGCTGATTTGCACATAGGGCGCTAACACTTCGTCAATGCGGTTAATGGTCGTACCGCCGTAAATATGACTGGCGACTTGCGCAATAATTTGTGCCGTTACCGCCGTGGCGGTGATGATGGATTTCGGCGGTTCGATTTCCGCATTGCCCATTTTAAAGCCCTGTTCCAACATTCCTTTTAAATCGACCAACATACAGTTAAACATTGGGAAGAACGGGGCGTAATCCAAATCGTGATAGTGAATTTCACCACTCTCGTGGGCATTTACCACATCACGGGGCAAAATATAGTGCTTGGCGTAGTGTTTTGCGACAATGCCGGCGAGTAAATCACGCTGGGTCGGAATAACCTTAGCATCTTTATTCGCATTTTCATTGAGCAGCTCAAGGTTACTCTGATCAATCAAGCCGTTAATCTCTTGGGTTAATTGAGTGCGTTTTTCCCGCGCCACATCACGATCGTGGCGATATTCAATATAAGCACGGGCAACCTGCGGGTATCGGCTCGCCATCAATTTGTTTTCCACAATATGTTGGATATGTAAAATATCAATCGTTTCAATGGGTTGAGAAAAAATCTCTTGCCAAACCTCTTGAGCAAGGCTCGTACAAAACGGTTCATCAAACACATCAACGGCTTGGGTGGCTTTCTTAATTGCTGTAACGATACGCTGAATATCAAAGGCAGCCCGTGAGCCGTCCCGTTTTAGCACGGTAAGATGATAGGCTAAAAACGGTGAAGTCTGCTCAGCTGTTGTCCGGTGTAATGTAACCTGTTGATTTATCATATTGCCTCCTTTAAATTCAATCCGATAAAACACAAATAATATATCTGCCTGCGGAGTAAATTTCAAATAAAAAATCATGTTATTTTTTGTGAGCAATTTGATCTTTTTGTTAAATTAAATCGCCATTATCTTACTTAAAATAGCGTTTTATCAAAATAACAAAATCTTAAATTTTTAATTTAAAATCAATAACTTGATATTATTTTACCCCAGTAAAAACAGGTGTTAATTTATTTAACACCAAAAACAAAGATAATATAAAAATATCTCTAAATTAAGATTTTTATTTTATTAAGTTTAAATGTTTATTTTTATTTAAAACAAAGACAATGAAATAATAAAAAAATTACGGTTAAACCATTAAATATCAATGGAGATAGCCAATTTATCCGAGGGGTTAAAATAGCGGAAAATACCCAGATTTTGTGAAATGATTGCGACAAGAGGATAAAAAAGGACGCCGATTGTGGCGTCCTGACAAAGTAGAAATACTGTACTATGCGGGCGGAAAATTGCAAAAAATCACGCCGATCCGCCCGCTTGCGTTACCTTAAAAAGTAGCGATAGGCAGGGCTTTCACTGACGTTTTGATAGCGATAGCCAAGACGGTCTAAATCCTGTTGGAAAGCGGTGTGATCCGCCTCATTCATTACAAATGCCGCGAGGATATCCCCGTAATCCGCGCCGTGTGCACGGTAGTGGAACAGTGAAATATCCCAGTCTGACAACACCTGTAAGAACTTGAGCAATGCCCCTTTCTGCTCCGGAAATTCAAAGCTGTAAAGCTGCTCTTGTTCAACGGAAATTGCCCGCCCGCCGACCATATAACGGATATGGGTTTTCGCAATATCATCTTCCGACAGATCAGTAACTTGGAATTGATTATGTTGTAAGTCCTTGATAATTTCAGACTTTTCACTGTTACCGCTGATCCGCACCCCGACAAAAATGCAGGCTTGTTCATCGTTGGCGTGGCGGTAGTTAAATTCTGTCACCGCACGGTTGCCGATTAACTGGCAGAACCTTAAAAACGCCCCTTTTTGTTCCGGAATGGTTACCGCCAATAATGCTTCGTGTTTTTCACCGATTTCACAACGCTCGGACACATAACGCAAAGTATGGAAATTCAAATTTGCGCCGGACAAAATACAGGCAAGGTTTTTTCCCTGCACATTATGTTGTGCAATATATTTTTTCAACCCTGCTAACGATAATGCACCGGACGGTTCTGCCACCGCACGCACATTCTCAAACACATCTTTAAGTGCGGCACAGATTTCATCATTATCCACCAACACGACATCATCGACATATTGTTGGCAAAGCCGGAACGTTTCATCGCCGATACGTTTAACCGCTACCCCGTCCGCAAACAGCCCGACCCGTGCTAAGTCTATCGGCTGCCCCGCTTGTAGTGCGTGGAACAAACAAGCGGAATCTTTAGATTCCACCCCAATAATTTTGATGGTCGGCATCAACTGCTTAATCAGCACAGCAATACCGGCAATCAAACCGCCACCGCCAACCGGCACGAAAATATAGTCTAAATCGGCATTCTGTTGCACTAACTCCATTCCGATTGCCCCTTGCCCTGCAATGACGAGCGGGTGATCGAAAGGGTGAACGAAAGTCATATTCAGCTCTTTGGACAGTTCAATCGCTTTGGCTTTGGCTTCATCAAAATTTGCGCCGTAGAGCAACACTTCACCGCCAAACCCTCGCACTGCCTCGACTTTAATCGCCGGCGTATTTTGCGGCATCACAATCAGCGCTTTTAAGCCGAGATGTTTAGCGGAAAGAGCGACCCCTTGAGCGTGATTACCCGCCGAAGCGGCGATCACACCGGCTTGTTTCTGGGCAGGGGAAAGGCTTGAGATCATCGCATAAGCACCGCGCAGTTTAAAACTATGCACCGGCTGGCGATCTTCCCGCTTAATTGAGATGTGATTGCCCAAACGCGCGGAGAGTTTCTCCATTTTTTGCAAGGGCGTAACTTGGGCGAGATCGTAAATTTTAGAGCTTAAAATGGCACGGAGATAATCCGTGCCGTTGAGTGAATGTTCACGTTCCATTGTCCATCCACCTTGAGATTAGTGGCTACAGCCGCAACCGCCGTGCCCGTGATGATGGTGGTCGTGATCGTGGTGATGACCGCCGCAACCACAGCCGTGGCCTTCTTCATCGCTATCGTGTCCGCAACAACCGCCCTCTTGGTGAATATGACCGTGGGCGATTTCTTCTAAGGTTGCTTCACGGGTCGCCACCACTTCCACACTGAACAGCAACTCTTGACCGGCTAACATATGGTTACCGTCCACGACCACTTCATCACCGTCCACTTCGGTAATCACCACAGGGAGCGGGCCTAAATCGGTATCGGCGATAAAACGCATACCGACTTCAAGTTCGTCCACGCCCATAAACACCTCTTTCGGCACACGTTGCACCATATTCTCGTTGTATTCGCCGTAGGCTTCTTCCGGTTTCACACGCACTTCAAACGTATCGCCAACCGCTTTACCTTCTAACGCATTTTCTAAGCCGATCACCAAGTTATTATGACCGTGTAAATATTCAAGGGGCTGCTCAACCGGTGCTTCATCAACTAATACACCGTCTTGAGTACGAACTTGGTAAGCAATGGCAGGCACAACATTTTTTGCGATTTTCATAAAGATTCCTTTGTGTAATGTAAATAGTAGTCGGCATTGTAGCCTGTTATGGCAGATTTGCAAATTTTAGGGCGAAAATACCCGCTTGCAAGCGGTCGGATTGACTGGCTTTTTTGCCAATCAATCCATAATGTCCGGCGTAACGGCATCCACCACATCGACCGCCGTACCAACCGCCGCCCCGACCACCGAGGTAACAATACACCCGCTTAAACCACCACAAAGGCAAAGTAAGACTAAGATTTTAATCAATTTTTTCATTCTGTCTTTGTTCCTAAAAAAATGCAGCCGTTTTGGCTGCATAACATCACAAATGATAACGGGTTACTCGAATGTTACTTTACCGGACGCCGTAGCAGAGATTGTTTCCTTGCCGGCTTCAAGTGGAAGGTTATCCGATTTCATTTTCATCGCACCGGCTTCCATTGCGTACATTACACGAGGACTTGGATAGCCTTGATGGGCGCTGTTTGGCGTATCAAGCTGAATATCACTCAACACATACTGTTTGGCATTTAAGCCCTTTTGAATGACTTCGGCTTTGTGCTGGAATTGTTTGATAATATCCAATGTCATTTCATCTTCGAGGGAAACCATTTTTTCAGGTGAAACGCTGAAATGGATATATCGAATCGCTACTTTGTCGCCAAGTTGATCCAATACTTTGGCAAGGGTTTCAAACTGCCTACTTTTTAGCTGAATACTGCCTTCCGCCGTCCAGCCGACAACCTTGCCTTTCTCGTTATATTCCACATTATGGGTGATGCCTTGAGCGGCAACCTCAATATCTGTGTCTTGCTTGGCGTGTTCTAACACCTTGTTAAGTTGGGCAGAGACGCTTTTTTTCAGGTCGGCGAGATTTTTACCGGATTGGCGGCTATATACTTCCGTTTGCATCAAATCTTTTTCAACTGTACGGCTTACTTGGGTCGAAAAATGAAAGACCGATCCCGTATTAGCCCGTGCCGGTAAGTCCGCCAAGGCACTGCTACCGGCAAACACAAGCGGTAGGATAGCGGCGTATTTTTGCAATTTCATCATAGTGTGTTCCTTAGTCAATAAAGTTGGCGTTTTGATTGCGATTTTGGGGTTAAGTTCCATTTTGAATATCAATCACTGTGGCAATGGCAACATTTTCCGCATTGATTTGCCATAAGACGTTATACCCCGCCAGTTTCATCCCGTAAATACGCTCGCTGACTTTACCCTGTTGATAGGCGGGGCGGGGATCTTGCGCGATCACTTGAGCGATAAATGCGAGCGGATCGGTAATGCCGAACTTTGCAAAATCTCGGCAAGAATTGACCGCTTGTAACGCTTTAGCGCTAAATTCCACCCGCAATTTTGTACTTGGCTTCTGCTGGGCAAATCCCGAAAGCGCATCGGGTTCGCTATCGGCATAGGCAAGATAGGGTTTAATGTCGAAAATCGGCGTACCGTCCACCAGATCGACACTGCCCAAATGCAATTTCACCTCGCCGTTGCCTGCTTCCACCCGCTCTAGCTTGACCTTGGATAAGCCCAGCGGGTTGGGGCGGTGAGTGGCACGGCTAGCAAACACGCCGATACGCTCATTACCTCCTAACCGGGGCGGGCGTACGGTGGCGTGCCACTCCCGAGCGGGAATTTGGTGAAATTGGAAAATCAACCACAAATGGCTAAATTGGGTTAAACCTCTGACCGCATCAGGCGCATTATAGGGCGGCAGTAAGTGCAAAATCCCCTTACCTTGCGACACTAAATCCGGCTGACGAGGTACGGCAAATTTTTCACCGTAGGGCGAGCGAACAATCCCAATCGGGTGCAAAGTAAGAGGGCTGGTCGGATTTATCATAAAAATGCAAATTTTCTGTTAAAAATCAAAAAACGAACCGCTATTTTGTAATAATATGTCGCTTTTTTAAAGCATAATCTCGGCTATCGCCTGTTTATCCGTTTTGTAATGATTGAGATGAAAACACATTCTGCCTTTTCAATTTGGTTTAGTACCGCACGCCCCAAGACCCTGCCCCTCGCCCTCGCCTCTATTTTGGTTGGCTCGGCGCTGGCACACTGGGCGGACGCCTTTGATTTAACAACCACCCTGTTAGCGCTTGTTACCACAGTGCTGTTACAAATTCTATCGAATTTTGCCAACGACTACGGTGATCACGTTAAAGGCTCGGATACGGCTGAACGCATTGGGCCGTTGCGGGCAATCCAACAGGGAGCGATTAGTGGCGTGCAACTCAAGCAAGCGCTGATCATTTTGGTGATCCTCTCATTTATCTCGGGTAGCTTATTAGTCGGCTATGCCTATCAAAATTGGCAGGATCTACTGGTTTTCTTCGGCTTAGGCGTATTAGCGATTGTCGCCGCCATTACCTACACAGTGGGCAAGCGCGCCTATGGTTATTTAGGCTTGGGTGATCTCTCCGTGCTGATTTTCTTCGGCTTTCTCGCCGTGCTCGGCACTTTCTATTTGCAAGCGCATACTCTCTTTACGATCACACTACTACCGGCGCTAGGCTGCGGGTTACTCTCGGTAGCCGTCTTGAATATCAACAATTTACGAGATATTGAACAAGACCGAAAGGCAGGCAAAAACACCTTTATCGTACGCATTGGCAGCCGCAACGGGCGCATTTACCACGTTATCCTCATCGGCTTGGCAATCCTAGCCTACCTATTATTTGCTATCGCAACATTAAATTGGCAAGGCTATCTCTTTCTGTTTGCCACACCACTGCTTATCAAACACGCCCGTTTTGTGTATCGCCACCAATCCCCCGCCGAACTCCGCCCAATTTTAGGACAAATGGCAGGCTTAGCGCTCCTAACCAATTTATTGTTTAGTTTGGGGATTGTGTTGCAATGACACGGATTTGAATTTTGAGCATCTTTCAGGGGGCGTTTGGTTATATATTGAAATGAGTCGATTTTATAACGGATACTTGCTTCTCATTCTGACATTAACATAGCACTATCGTTTTGTAGGTTTACTTTTAGCGATGTAGTAAACAGAATAAAAAAGACCGCTGGTATTGATCTGCCTCAAAAAGTTAGACTGATTTAATTTGAGGGCTGAGTTCTGTATTCCATAGGACTTAGTCATTTTAACTTCACTTGAATACGCTCATTATTGTAGTAATGAATATATTTGTGAATAGTTTGCTTAAGCTCAGAAAAGTTTTAAATTGCCTGCCAAAAGAATATCTGGTTTTTAGCCGTCCGAAAAAGCTTTCCATTGCTGCGTTATCCAAACAATTTCATTTTCTAGACATACTTTGCACAATGTCATTTGTCTCTAATATCGCTCGATAGACTGGCATTTGATATTGTCAACCTTGATCGGAATGTAATATCGGATTCGACCTGGTAAGCCTTGCCGTTGCTTGTTTCAGCATACTTTTGGTTTTTTTTTAAAATTGGGGGGTTTTTAAAAAAAAATAAAAAATGAAAAAAAAAAAAAATATTTATTTTT